>CAJTRU010000009.1:27766-75110 GCA_910579085.1 uncultured Lachnospiraceae bacterium
TTTTATGTGCCGCTGCGTGGGTTAACGTAGCGGAAGCGTGCCCCTGTATGGAATATTGTGGTTCTGGCACTAAAAACCGTCCGTTAGTCCAACACAAACAAAAGATAACTGGAAATTATCCTTTTAATAATGTATAATAATTATCTGGCAGCAGATATGTATATAAATTGTGATAAAATACTTTAATGGAGGCTGGTTATGGATAAATATGAATTTATTGCCCCATGCCATTTTGGGCTGGAAGCAGTTTTAAAAAGAGAAATTACAAACCTTGGGTATAATATTACCCACGTAGAAGATGGCAAGGTAACTTTTGAAGGGGATGCAAGCGCAATAAGCCGTTCTAATATTTTCTTAAGGACAACGGAGCGTGTGCTTTTAAAAGCAGGCAGTTTTAAAGCAGAAACTTTTGATGAACTTTTTGAGAAGACAAAAGCTATTCCATGGGAAAACTTCATACCAGAAAATGGCAGGTTCTGGGTTACAAAGGCAACGTCTGTTAAAAGCAAGCTTTTCAGTCCGTCTGATATACAGTCAATTATGAAAAAAGCCATAGTTGAACGCCTGAAATCCAGGTATAATACAAGCTGGTTTAAAGAAGATGGCGCTTCATTCCCTATACGTGTTACAATTATGAAAGATGAAGTTACAATAGGGCTTGATACATCAGGAGAATCACTCCATAAACGCGGATACCGCAAGGCAGTTGTTAAAGCACCAATTACAGAGACCCTTGCTGCTGCCCTTATTATGCTTACACCCTGGAATAAAGACCGCATACTTGCAGACCCGTTCTGTGGGAGTGGCACTTTTCCTATAGAGGCAGCGCTTATCGGGGCAAACATTGCACCTGGCATGAACCGTTCTTTTACTGCTGAGGACTGGACTCATATTATACCTAAAAAAGAATGGTATAATGCTATAAACGAAGCACAGGATTTAATAATACATGACCTGGATATGGATATACAAGGTTATGATATAAGCAATGACGCTATAAAGGCAGCAATGGAAAATGCAAGAAATGCAGGTGCAGACCATCTTATCCATTTCCAGAGGCGTGCACTCGGGCAGTTCAGCCATAGAAAAAAATATGGTTTTATTATAACAAACCCGCCATATGGAAAGCGGCTTGATACACCAGATGAAATACCTTCCCTTTATAAAGAACTTGGGCAAATATACAAAAAACTTGATGAATGGTCAATGTACCTTATTACTGCTTATGAACAGGCAGAAAAATATATTGGTAAAAAGGCTGATAAAAACCGCAAAATATACAATGGAATGATAAAAACATATTTCTACCAGTACTATGGCAAAAAACCTCCAAAGCGTATATAAAACCTGTCTATTATGCCTTATAACTACAGATATTGGATAAATATTATGGCAGGTGGCATGGCAAATGTCAATTTAAAAATAGTAAAATTTAAAAGGCAGCATAAAATGCCGCCTTTTAAACCAACTATAATTAATCCGTATTTTATAAGTCAATACCATCAGTCATTGAATAGAAGAAATCAAAAACCTGTTTTATAGCTTCGACAGAATCACGCTGGTACAAGGTTTCTCTTTCAAGCTCATGTGCTATATTATTTACAATAAATGCAGTGTCAAGAATACGGCTAAGGATTTCTTCTAAAATATTGAATTCCTTTATCCGCTCTTCTTCTGTCCCTGTTGTCATTTTGGCAGCATGTTCCCTTGCATCACTAAGAAGGGTTACAAGACGGTCTGTAATATTTATGGAATCATATGACATCTGCTCCAGATTATTCATGGTATTTTCCATTCTCTCTAAAATGTGTTGAGTATCCGTTTCATTTTCCCTTAATCCCATTAAATTACCTCCAGCAATTCATAAATACTGCCAACTCCTGTTACCTGCATCCCATTTAAACTGCTGGCATCCAGTTCAAGTTTCTGGCTGTTGGCTTTTGGCAGGATGCAACGGCTAAAACCAAGCTTTGCGGCTTCCATGACACGCTGGCCAGGCAGGTTCACTGCCCTGACCTCCCCAACAAGCCCTACTTCACCAAAACACACAGTTTTACTGTCAAATGCCTGGTTACGGTAACTTGAAAGTATTGCAGCAACAATTCCTAAATCAAGTGCTGGCTCATTTATTTTCATGCCACCCGCCACATTAATATAGGCATCATAGTCACCCATCCTTATGCCAAGCCTTTTTTCTATTACTGCCATTAAAAGGTTTACCCTGTTATAGTCAGTGCCTGCTGCTGTACGCCTTGGCATATTGAAATTTGTCTGGCACACAAGTGCCTGCACCTCAACGAGTATAGGCCTTGTGCCTTCTATAGAACATGTAACTACTGAGCCTGGTTCATCTTCGGGTTTGCCTTGCAGCATATAGCCAGACGGGTTTAAAACTTCTTCAAGCCCATCCTGGCGCATTTCAAACACGCCTATCTCATTAGTTGAACCAAAGCGGTTCTTAACTCCTCTTAGGAACCTGTAAGAAGCGCCACCTTCACCTTCAAAGTACAGCACCGTATCTACCATATGCTCTAACATGCGGGGGCCTGCTACTACGCCTTCTTTTGTTACGTGGCCTACAATAAATATAGATACCTGGAGGCTTTTTGCAAGTTTCATAAGCACGCTTGTTGCTTCCCTTACCTGCCCCGGGCTGCCAGGAGCCTGCCCTGCTTCTTCACTGTACATTGTCTGTATTGAATCAATTATTACCATGCCAGGTTTCATCTCTGTAATAGCAGATGAAACTGCTCCAAGGTCTGTCTCACACAATATGTACAGGTTGCTGTTAAAGCTTCCAAGCCTTTCTGCCCTCATTTTTATCTGCTTAGGCGACTCCTCACCAGATACATACAGTATCTTATGGCCATCTGCTGATAACTGCCTGCACATTTGCAGAAGAAGGGTAGATTTGCCAATGCCCGGGTCACCCCCGACAAGTACAAGCGAACCAGCAACAATGCCTCCTCCAAGAACCCTGTCAAGTTCCCCTATGCCTGTTACTGTCCTTTCTTCCTCACCCGCCTTGACTTCATTAAGCCTTGCAGGAATATTGCGTGCCATACCAGGCAGGACAGCACTATCTGTAAGATATTTCGCTGCTGGTGGTGCTTCTGTAAATGAGTCCCATTCGTGGCATACCGGACACTGTCCAAGCCATTTTGGTGATTCATAACCACATTCCTTGCAAAAGAAAACTGCCTTTTTCTTTGCCTTAGCCATACTATAATTTAACCACCCTGACCTCTTTAACCTGGCCTGGGTCAATCTCAATGCTTAAAACAAGCTTGCCGCCAAGGTTGGTTTTCATCCTGCCTGCATTAGTCCCCCCTATAAATACTTCATATTCCTTCTCAGGTTCAAGTTCAAGGGTGACAGATGTATCTTCCAGCCCCTCTGCCATAAACTGTATACCTGTGTCATCTGCTTTCATATGGGTAACAACTGTACCAGGCACAGATTCATACACAAAAAGGCCATTTTTCTCAAGCTTTGTAATTTCCTTAAAAGTTTTGACCTTATACAGGTCTCCTTCAAATTCAAAGTCAGAAAGTTTCTTTTTGGTATCAAGCTCAAAGTTACCAAAACTTAATGTCCCATCCTCTTCTTTACGGATTAACTCTTCAACTACAGCCATCTTTCTCCTCCTTGTATTTCTAAATACAGCCCCGACATGATAGCCGGTGGCATTTTTAGTTTGTATTTTTGTATATTATATATAAATTCATATATACAGGATAACATATTTTGTATATTATTTCTACTATTTCCCGATGGAAAATATAATCTTTTCGCCAATATAGTCTACAACTACTTTACTGCCTTGTGTTATCTCATGTGAAAGCAGCCTGTCAGCCATTCCGTCCTCTACCATAGTCTGTATTGCACGCCTTACAGGCCTTGCACCATATGTCTTGTCAAAACCGCTTTCTGCTATATGGCATATTGCTTCTTCTGTTACTTCAAGGGATATGTCCATCTGCTCTTTAACCCTTTTAATAAAGCTGGCAAGAAGTATTTTAACGACCTCTTTTATATCCTCTTTATTCAATACACGGAATACAAGCACTTCGTCTATCCTGTTTATAAATTCGGGCTTGAAAATACGCTTTACTTCTTCCATTACACTTGATTTCATCTTTTTATAATCTGTTTCTTCATCTTCATTAATCCCAAATCCAAGATGTTTAGGAGATACTATCTGCTGTGCACCTGCATTTGAAGTCATAATGATTATTGTATTTTTAAAACTCACTTTCCTTCCATGTGCATCTGTTACATGCCCGTCTTCTAATATCTGTAGCAATATATTAAACACATCTGCATGTGCTTTTTCTATTTCATCAAAAAGTATTACTGAATAAGGATGCCTTCTTACTTTCTCACTAAGCTGCCCGCCATCCTCATAACCCACATATCCTGGAGGTGAACCAATCATTTTAGATACACTGTGTTTCTCCATATATTCAGACATGTCTACCCTTATTATTTCATTTTCTTTGCCAAATACTGCTTCTGCAAGTGCTTTTGAAAGTTCTGTTTTACCTACACCTGTAGGCCCTAAGAAAAGGAATGAGCCTATAGGGCGGCGCGGGTCTTTTAACCCTGCCCTTCCACGCCTTACTGCCTTTGACACTGCATTTACAGCTTCTTCCTGGCCTACAACACGTTTATGCAGTATTTCTTCAAGTTTCCTTAAACGCTCTGTTTCTTCTTCCTGGAGTTTCTGTACAGGTATCTTTGTCCAGTCTGCTATTACACCAGCAATGTCATTGTCTGTTACAACCGCCTTGGAACTGTTACGTTCTTCTTCCATCTGCCTGTGTATTGCCTTTATCCTGGCAGCATCTTCTTCCTGTTTATGTTTTATGCTTCCTGCAAGTTTAAAATCCTCTTCCCTTATGGCATCCTCTTTTTCTTTGTCAAGAAGCCTCTGCCTTTCTTCTAATTCCCTGAGTTCTGGAGAAGGCATATACCTTTTAAGCCCTGCCCTTGCTGCTGCTTCATCCAGTGCATCTATAGCTTTGTCTGGAAGAAACCTGTCATTAACATAGCGTTCAGACATCTTTACTGCACTTTCTAACGCACTGTCTGTTATTTCAACACCGTGGTGCTCCTCATACCTGTCACGCAGCCCTTTTAATATGGCTATTGTTTCTTCCTCATCTGGCTCTTTTACCTCAACTGGCTGGAAACGCCTTTCAAGGGCGGCATCTTTTTCTATATATTTACGGTATTCCTCCCTTGTTGTAGCACCTATAATCTGTAACTCGCCACGCGCAAGCGAAGGCTTTAGTATATTGGCGGCGTCAAGTGCACCTTCCGCACCTCCTGCTCCAATAATTGTATGGATTTCATCTATAAAAAGAATTACATTTCCTGACTGTATAACTTCCTTGATTACACGTTTTATACGTTCTTCAAACTCACCCCTGTATTTAGAGCCTGCTACCATTCCTGACAGGTCAAGTGCCAGTACTCTTTTATTCTGGATTACTTCTGGTATATTACCTGACACGATATCCTGTGCAAGCCCTTCTACTACAGCAGTTTTACCAACTCCTGGCTCACCTGTAAGACAAGGGTTGTTCTTGGTACGCCTGCTAATTATTTCAACAAGGCGCTTTATCTCCGCATCCCTGCCTATAACGGGGTCAAGTTTCCCTTCCTTTGCATATTCTGTTAAATCCCTGCTGTACTGGTCAAGCACTGGCGTGGCTGATTTCCCGTTTCTTCTTCCACGCTGCATCAGATACTCACTCTTTGCACTTGCCGCATCCTGTCCCGTTGCAGCAAGGGTATCTATATAAACTCTTTGTATATTAACGCCTTTTGTGCTTAAAAGGCGCAGGGCCATACTTTCATTCTCTTTTAAAAGGGAAACCAGCAGATGTTCTGTTCCAACAGATGAAGAACCAAGCCTTTCTGCTTCAGCAAAACTTCTGTCAACAACCCCCTGTGCCCTTGGTGTAAATTCTGCATCACCATCTGTAATTACAGGCTTGCTGCCTAGAAGGAAATCCTCCATCAGTTCTTTTATACCATCAGCGTCAACATTATTTGCCTGCAATATATCTGCTGCAACACCCTTTGATTTTAACAGCCCAAGCAGAATATGCTCAGTGCCAGTATAATTATGCCCAAGTGATTTTGCAGACTTTTTTGCATAATTTAAGGCTTTTTCTGCATTTTTTGTGAAACGTTTCTGCATAACGTTTTAGTCCTCCATTCTACTGCCATTTTAATCTCCATGCCACTTAAAGCGGCACAATTAATTAATAAAAATTGTGTCCCTGTTTACATAATTACATAAAATTTGTTTTATAATGCACATTTTAAATAAATATACTGGATTTGTACTTATTTAGCAATTCTGCATACTGGTATTTATCCATTTAAAATTGTATTATAAATATTTGTAACAATACTTTCCATATCTTCCCCATCTGTAACGGAAACTTCATCCAGCACATCTGAAAAATCCTTTTCACGCCACCACCTCCGCATTTCTTTCTCACCAAATGAATGGCAATTTGGCTTTGTCTGATGCCTCCTTAGGGTTTCCTCAAATGATATATCAAAATAGTAAGCATAAATTCCTGTACCATACAATTGAACAGCTAATTCAAAAAGAGGTTTATACCAGTCCGAATACATAATTCCTTCTAATATAACAATACTATTATGGCTGCTGCCATATATCAAAAGTTCTTTCATAAGAGGTATAGCTAATGAATTTTCACCATCTTTAACTTTCAGGATATCCCTTCTAATTACATCTTGCGGAATAAGCATCGTATTATGTCCAAACTTTTTTTGCAATTCTTTAGCAATGGTGGTTTTCCCGCTACCAGAATTTCCTCTAAGTACAACCAGTTTTTTCATACCCCTGTTCCTCCAAATTCTAATTTATATATTTAATTATGCAATATCCGCCTGTAGCCATAACAGGGAACTGGCAGGCTGTTTTTTAACGGGTACACAATCCTGGAAATGGTAATATTTTATTATTTATTTAATATATCTGATAAATCATCTTTATCCATGCCTTTAAAGTGCATATAAACAGATATAATTATTATTACTAGCAGAAGGCATATTATTACTGCTATTGCAAGTATATATATAAGCCTCTGTTTCTCTACATTACCTTCTGGTTCTTCTGCCACAACAGCATTGCCATTAATGCCCCTGTACCATGACTGTACTTTAGTATATGGCATAACCGCCTGTTCCTCTTTGTCATAAAGATAAAACTCTGGTTTATTATCTCCCCTTTTACAATATATAAGCACAAATTTATGTTCTGTGTCACTTTCAGATGAATAAACTTTAATTACATTGCCATCCATCTTCATTTCTGTTTCACCAAAACCTTCAGGTATTAATTCCCTGTCTTTAAGTTCTGCAACTGTATACTCATCATTTGTTTTTAGTACAACATTGCCATCCCTTAAAGAAGTGCTTATACCGCCACTGGACTGTATTTCTTCATGTTTTATTTTTATTGACAATTTATACACAGTTTTCTTTCCAATAGAATTTCTCACAATGATTTTTATAGTATTCCTGCCTTCTGACAGCCCTGCATTACCCTTTATTGTAACATCTGCGTCCATATCTTCTGTTTCATAGGAAATGTCAAGGCTTGTATTATCTGTATATAAAACACTGCTGTATTTATAAATATCTGGTGAAAATCCTGGTGAAAGTATTACATCTTTTATATTTAATGACCTTAGCCTTGCAGAACCAGAATTATTGTATACAGCAGGTGAAGGGGAAACCAGCGGCTCTTCTGTACCAGCTGGTTTCCCTGTGCCTGCTGGCTTTTTTGTACTTGCTGGTTTTTTAGTATTTGCTGGCTTTTTTGTATCTGATGGCTTTTTAGTAACTTCTGCCGGTTTTTCTTTCTTAGGACTTACAACAATATTTAACGGGCTGTAAGAAACTGACATTTCCTCCGCATTGTCACCATATCCATACACTGCATAAGGGCTTTTAAGCATAATTGTAGTGTTCCCTGTTGCCCTGGCGGTAAACTTTACTGCATATTTCAGCCTGTAGCTTCCATTTTCCCTGTCTGTATCAGATACAAGAAATTCGTTATCATTGCCGCTTGCAACACTGCCTCCTGTAACATATTTAAGGACGCTGTTATCATAACTGAAATACCCTTTGAACCCCCCGATTTCATCACTAGAAGTTATAGTTATAATAACATATACTGTATCACCTTTCACCACATTGCTGTTATTAGCTGTAACATTAACAGCAGCGCTTGAAGCCTGTACATCCTTGCTGCTTATTAAACAGGCCGCCATAATAAATATAAATACTGTTATAATATATAATGCCCGCTTCTTTAAAAAACACATGTCTGCCATTGTTCTCCAATCCCTGTGCTGCGTTTTGTGCTGTTATATAATTAAGTCCTGGCTACTGCCTTGTTACTTCTATTGTATATTTTCTTGCCTCACCGCTTTCAGAAGTAACTTTAACTGTAAACGTTGTAGTACCATCTGCCAGTGTTTTAGTCCCTGTACCTGTAAGTGTCGCATGTGAGCTGACTTTTGTTGCACATATTTTTATGCTTTCAACACTTTTATCCACAACAAGCTTATATTTTTTGCTGCCATCGTCACCCAGTACAAAATTTGAAGTAAATGGATGGTTTTTAACATACAATGTCTTTAAATAATTGTTAGGGTTTTTACCTCCTGATGGTACTTCACATGGTTTTTCTGGCATTTCCTCATATACAGGTATTGAAAATGTGATTGGCATATCCTTTTCAATCACACCATATGCTGAAACAGTCTTAGTTGCTTCACTGTTTGGGGCTTCAACATTTGACATGTACTGGTGCTCATACCGGTTCTTTGACGTAACATTGAATTTCTGGAGATAAAGTGTATTCTGCCCAACATTAATATAATTCTTGCCAATATATTCAGCACCACCTGTTATTGACTTGTAGCGGTCTTTCCATGGACGGTTATAAGTAGTGCCTGAACTTGCCCATTTTAAGCCATTGGCTATTGCCCCTCCTGCCTCTGTACTGTTATATGCGCCAATATTGTAAAAATTATAAATCCCCTCATATCCTGCAACATTACCCGAAACAGAACTGCTCATAAGCGTATTACTTAACACAACCTCCTGTTTAACACGTGAAGCAAGATGGTAAGGGCTGACTTTTGATGATTCTGCTGCTTTAATAAAGGCTTTTGAATACTTGATATCAACAGAATTGCCTAAAGAATTTGGATATGAAAACTTTGCATTATACATAGGGGTGTTATTTAATATTTTTTCCACACCATCCTGTGTCTGTGTACTGCTCTGGTATTCAAGGTTTTCAAACTGGAAAATCCCTCTTTCATCTAAAAAATTCCTTGGGTCCATATAGTATTTAACAGCTTTTACAGATGCTGTTACCCATGTACTGCCGTCAAATGGTATATATTTGTCTTTTGTCCAGTCATATGCCCCATCTGCTGTTGACTTCCAGGCATATGATTTATTATTGCTTAACAAATTAACACCAACAGCAGACTCATTTTTTATTACAGTACCCCATTTAAGACCTGTTTTAAATGCCTTAAAATCCCAGTATGGGTACTTTGCATGTAATTCCATAAGAGGGGTTATATAATCATCTGGAAACCCTTCTTCTTTCAGTTTTTTCTTAAATTCTGCATCATCCAGCGGTTCTGGTTTCTGCGTTGGCGTAGCAGTTTCCGCTGGTGTGCTTGTATCTGCTGGTGTTCCTGTAGCAGCAGGTTCTTTTGTAGCTGCTGGTGCACTTGTACCTGATGGCTCTTTTGTACTGTCTGGTTCTTTCGTGTTATCTGGTTCTTTTGTGCTGTCTGGTTTCTTTGTGCCTGATGGCTCTTTTGTATTATCTGGTGCTTCTGTTTCCTTTGCTGTGCTTCCTTTTGCCTGCACTATCTGGAACCTGACGGCATCTGCTGGAAGATAGCCATGTACAACAGCCTTGCCTGCACTTACCTTTATATAAAAATACCTTGTTCCTGCAACAGTTTTTTCATTTAATATTGTAAACTGTTTATTTACACCTATATTTACCTTCCTGCCTGCATTTTCTACTATTGCATTTTTACCTGCTTCTTTATAAAGCGGGAATTTAACACTTCCTTCCCATATGCCTGGTATGCCATTCCCATATGAAATCTTAAGGCTTTCTGGTTTTACATACCCTTTATATGTCTTTCCAGAATACTGGCATGATATGTAATACCACTTCTGGTTTCCTGACGTAACATCATCAAGTACCAGCACATTGCTGTCCTTATTAATGGAAATATCTTTAAGGCCCGATTTTACATTAGCACTCTTATTTGAAGTTTTTGTTTTAAGATTTAAACTCTTAACAGTTACTGAAGCCTTAACAGATGTACATGCACTTCCGCCCTGTACTTTAATATATGAACCAAGCACATACCCTTTAAGGCTCTTTCCATTAAGCTTAAAACTTGCCTGGTACCAGTCACCAGCCTTTGCAATAATTGATATTTTCTGCCCGTTAGACAATGTAACATTTGTACCACCTGACTTTAAAAGTGCATATGATGTTCCTGGGCCCTTCCTTACATTCAGGTATCCGCTTACATTAACAACACCTACTGCTTCTGCATGTACAATTCTTGTAGTGTTAAACTTGCCTGCAAAAACAAGCATTAATGCAGAAATAATACATATACATACTATTTTTTTGTATCTTTTTGGCATCTGACCACTCCTCATCTAATTAATCCATTTATTTCCTCCGTACCAAAAACATAATGTGAGCCACAGAACTGGCAGTTTACTTCAACTGGACTTCCATCCCTTGCAATTTCCTGTAAATCTTTCTGCCCAAGGCTTGCAATTGCCCTGTAAAACCTGTCCTTTGAACAGTTACAGCAGTATTTTACTGGTATTTTCTCCAGGATTTCTACACTGTCTTCTTTTATAATATACCTAAGGATATCTTCAGGTTTCATGCCGCTTTCCAGCATATCTGTCACAGACCGGATACTATTTACAGACTCCTCAAGCCTGTCTATAACACTATCCTCTGCATCTGGCATAACCTGTATTATAAATCCCCCTGCCTGCCTGACAGTATTATCCATATCCATTAACACACCAAGACCCACTGTTGAAGGTACTTGTTCAGATGTAGCATAATAATATGTCAAATCCTCGGCAATTTCCCCGGAAACAAGGTGCACTTGTCCGTTATAAGGCTCTTTTAACCCTGTGTCCCTTATTACATTTAAAAATCCTGGCCCAAGTGCGCCTGACACATCAAGTTTCCCCTGCTGGTTTGGCGGAAGTACAATATCTGGATGGTTTACATAACCCTTTACACAGCCATCAGAACCTGATGTTACCACCATCCCTCCTATAGGGCCTCCACATTCTATCTGTAATGTAAGTACATCATTTTCACTTTTCATCATGCTTCCCATCATACTGCCTGCTGATAAAAGCCTTCCTAATGCTGCTGTTGCGACAGGGCTTGTATTGTGTATGCGCCTCGCCTCTTCTGTAATATTCCTGCTTGTAATTGCAAATGCACGTAACTGGTGGTTTGCTGCCGTTGCCCTGGCAATATAATCACTTTCCATAACCCGGATATCCTCCAAATATTTTTTAAACTTTCTTAATATACTAACAGGTATGCCGCCACAGGCAGCATAAACCTTTAGAAACTCTTTCCACACTTTTTTAATATAAAATAAACTCTCTCATTATCTTCCTTTGGCTCTTCTTTTGTAAAGGCATTATAAACCGCAACTGTTTCTAATCCAGCTCTTTCTGCCAGTTCTTTTGTTTCCTCAATGGAATATGCTTTCTGTGTATGAAGTTCTTCATATCTTTCAAATAATCCATTTTCTTCATCACAAAGGCTGTAAATTGTAACCAGGTACTCATTTATTCCTGTTTCCGTATTAAATTCATTTTCCCAAATAAGGCTTGCATCTTCCCTGTTTTCTGCAATTATCCTGCTGCCCAGGACATTTTCATAAAAATATCTTGTTTTAAGGTCAAATATAAATATGCCGCCATAGTCAAGAAATGTATTTACCTTACAAAACACCCTGTATAAGCTGTCTGCGCAATCCATATAATTCATGCCATCACATACACATACCATTGCTGCCGCTGAACCATATAAATCAAGTTCCCTTATATCCTGCTGCAATAAAAGCACATTTCCAGGGCATTTGCCCCGTGCAATGCCAAGCATGTCATATGATATATCAACACCTATCATATCATAACCATCTGTAGCAAGCATTGATGTTATTGTGCCTGTGCCACATGCAAGTTCAGCTACAATTCCACTAGTTATGCCATATTCTTTAAGAAGCATATGTATATAACCATGCCATTCATTATATGGGATATTATCCATAAATTTATCATATACATAAGCAAACCCCATATATATGCCATCATTGTTATTATCTTCCATTATCCCTGGCCTCATTCCTGGCAACCCCCAGGCCTGCGTCTGTTAAAATTATAGATACAAAGACAAGTATAACAAAAGGTTACAAAGCTGTCTACTATATTTTGTTGCTCACCCACGTCCGTTTCATAAATTTCCAGTTATCTTTTGTTAGTGAACGGACGGTTTCTGTGCCAGAGCCAGAATATCCAGTAAAAGGGGTACGCTTCCGCTACGTTAAGCCACGCAGCGGCACATAAAACCAGATATTTAATGTTCCAACAATAAACTGACGTTTCTTTTGGAACATTAAATATCTGGTTTAAATGCCGGCGGGCTTAAAGTACCCCTTTTACTGGATATTGCTGGCATCTGGCACGTAAAACCTGCCACTACAAACCAGCAAAATACAGGATATAACTTCAAAATTATATGTGGAGGGAGTATTATGCCAGGCACTCCCTGTCCGTTCGGACTATCTTTTACACAGCATAATTTCCAGGTATAATAATTAATTATCACATACCCACTTTGTTGTATGTGGGAATTTATGAAACTGACGTGGCTTTTGCTAATAATTTTCTTGCCTTTTTACATAAGATATGTTATATTAAAATTTAAAGAGGGAAACCACAGAAGCGGCTACCCTCCTAATAGTAAGTTATTTAATGCTTTACAGCACCAGCCGTCACTATTTGTGGTAGTGGCGGCTATTTCTTTCCCTTAAAGATTGTATAACACAATCCTATAAGGGCAACAATAAATATTCCAGTCTGGATTAAATCCTGATATGTAATATACATCGTTATCACCCTCCTTTCCTCATGGACTGGAGGGCTTTTTCATCCCTCATTAAAAATTTGGAGGGCTGCCGCCTTAGCTCTATGGTTTCCCATATTGGTAATATAACACATTTTATAACGTATGGCAACTACCATCGGATTTACATATTTATATCAATACACCGGATTTCTTACTGCACTGTAAATGAAGTCCATTCTATATTGTTATATTGCATAACATCTTCTGCTTTCTTCATACCCAGTTTCTCATAAAATGGAATAGCATTTTCATTAGCTACAAGATATATGGCGATATCTTTTTTACCTCCTGCAATATTATGTGCAGTCTCCACAAGCTGCCTGCCAATCCCCTGGCCTTCATAATCCCTGTCAACTCCCAAATCTGTAATAAAAAGCCAATATGCGTAATCTGTTAAGCCAAATAAAACACCAACAGCCAGACCATCATTATTTCTTGCAACAAGGCTTATTTGAACATTATTTACAAGCTTAGATATTCTTTCTGAAAAGCGCTCTTTAGGATATTGTAAACCCAAATCTGTCCTTTTCAAAAAATTTATATATTCGTCCGCAGATAACTGCTCTTCTATTATTTCTATTTTTTCTCCCATAACATTCCCTTCTGTAAGTTCTGGCTGTGGCATGACACAAAGTACAAATTTACCATAAATTTACTTTCCCTTAAATTTTTCCTTATAATATATCATCTATTTAATAAATTTTCAAGGACGGGAAAAATCAAACCATATCCGTTTAATAAATTCCTATGTACTGGAAATATATGATGGTACAAAATGTAGTAATTACAACAATATGGGTATTTATACAAAAATGATGCCACTATACTTACGTTCGTCTAACTCACTTTCCACACACCATAATTTCCAGTTATTATCTATTCTGTTTTTTTGTAATTCTAGTGGGTACAGCAGGTTTCCAGTGTTCCAGCTAAACATATTCCATGACAGGGACACTTCAGCACCGCCAGTGTTTGTATCCCTAAATATAAAAAAGAAACGGCAGTTTCTTTTTTATATTTAGGGATACTATGCACTGCTGCGTGGGCTGACGTAGCGGAAGCGTGCCCTGGAATGGAATATGTTTAGCTGGACACAGAAACCCTGCGTCCGCCCGCCAGTCCAGCACAAACAAAAGATAACTGCAAATTTTAATCTGCTTGCCAAATCCCCTTTTTATGTTATACTTATCTTTTGTAATATTAATTATGGAAGGAGAATTTAATGGAAAGAGAAAAGTTAGGTTCACGTATGGGATTTATCCTGCTTTCCGCAGGCTGTGCCATAGGGATTGGAAATGTATGGCGTTTTCCTTATGTTGCAGGACAGTATGGAGGTGGTGTTTTTGTAATTTTCTACCTGTTTTTCCTTATTATTATGGGTGTACCTGTTATGACTATGGAATTTGCGGCAGGCCGTGCAAGCAGGAAAAGCATTATAAGAAGTTTCCATGCCCTTGAAAAGCCTGGGCAGAAATGGCACTTACATGGTTACCTTGGAATGGCAGGCAATTATATTTTAATGATGTTTTATACAACTGTAGCTGGATGGATGCTTTATTATTTTTACCTGATGCTTACAGGACAGTTCCAGGGCAAAAATGCAGGACAGACAGGTGAAATGTTCCAGGAAATGCTTTCCAGCCCGCAGACATTGCTGGTGACAATGGCTATTATTGTAGCGGCAGGTATATTTGTCTGTTCGATTGGATTACAAAAAGGCGTGGAACGTATTACTAAGATTATGATGACACTGCTGCTGGTAATTATTATTGTACTTGCAGTACATAGCATTACTTTAAAGGGTGGCATGGAAGGGCTGGAATTTTACCTGCTTCCTGATTTCCAGAGAATAAAGGATATAAGTATCTGGGAAATAATTACTGCTGCCATGAACCAGGCATTTTTTACATTAAGCCTTGGAATTGGCGCTATGGGTATTTTTGGAAGTTATATTGATAAAAAACGCAGCCTTTTAGGCGAATCCGTAAATATAGCTGTTCTGGATACTTTTGTTGCATTTGTTTCGGGACTGATAATTTTCCCTGCCTGTTTTGCTTTTAACATCAGCCCTGACCAGGGGCCAGGACTGATTTTTATCACACTCCCTAACATCTTTAATAAAATGGCAGGCGGGCGCATATGGGGCACTCTGTTTTTTGTATTTATGACATTTGCTGCATTTTCAACAATACTTGCTGTATTTGAAAATATTATCTCATGTTGTATGGATTTATTCCACTGGAACAGGAAAAAAGCCTGCCTTGTAAACCTTGTAGCAATAACTGTACTGTCATTGCCATGTGTATTTGGCTATAATATACTGTCTTCATTCCAGCCGCTTGGCGAAGGCAGCACAGTATTAGACTTGGAAGATTTTATTGTAAGCAATATAATACTTCCTGTTGGTTCACTCTGTTATCTCCTGTTCTGTGTAACACGCTTTGGCTGGGGATTTGACAAATATATTGAAGAGGCAAACACTGGTGAAGGCTTAAAAATTCCACACTGGATAAGATTTTATGTTACATATATCCTTCCAGTACTGATTTTATTGTTAATAATAAAAGGATTAATTTAGCCTTATTAAATAAATGGCACAACAGGACACAGGTATTTTCCTGTTTAATAAAGACACCCGCAAAATTACAGCGGGTGTCTTTTATGCACTTCCTGTTTTGGCATTACAGGTATCTTTATAGAATTTATATGAATTTTTGGAATTATTTTTCACTTCATACATTGCACAGTCTGCATAAACTACAAGGGAATTAAAATCCTCCGTATCCTGTGGGTATCCCGCAATTCCAATGCTTCCATGTATTGTATGTTTTATCCCCGATAAATCAAAATCTTCACGGAATATGCTTATACACCGTTCTGCCTCTTCTATATATCTGGAATTTGCTGTTCCTCTGGCTATAACGATAAATTCATCACCTGCAAAACGGTATGGCGTAAAATTAGCATCTGAAACATCTGACAGCCTCCTGGCAATCTGGCGCAATGCTTCATCACCCACAGAGTGGCCATATGTATCATTAATATATTTAAAATTATCAATGTCTATCATCATTAACGCAAATGGCACTTTCGATTTTTCAAGGCCTGCCATATCCTTTTTAAACTTTGTGCGGTTATTAATCCCTGTAAGTATATCATGGTAATAAGCGTTTTCCAGTTTGTCCTTTGCTGCTGCCAGTTCTCCTGCCAGCCTTTTATATTTCCTGCTATTCCACAATGCAAACAATGAAAATAATATAACCCCTGACATAACTGTTATGCCTGGTTTTAAAACTTTCTGGTACTTTTCCCAGAAGGTTTTTTTATGGTTAATTACTTTTGCATTACGTGGTATAAGTGATAAATCAAGACCTGCATCCCTCATTACATTTTCATCAATACAGAAAATATTCGGGCTTTCTATAACAGTATTAAATGTTTTAGAAGGAGTACCGTTTATAATCTTCATAGCTATCTGTGCCGCAATCTCCCCTGACATTTCCATTGAAACAACATTACCACCAAGAATTCCATCACCAAGTCCGCCCTCAACCATTTTAAATACAGGCACTTTTGTATTGCTGCATATAAATTTTATTGCTTCTGTATTTTTATATTTCCTGCCGCTTGCATCCTCTGTCATAACTACAAATATCAGTATTGAATTTTCTTTAACTGATGCAAACTTATTCTTCAGTTCTGAAGAACTAAATTCCGATGTATTAATATCTGAAAAATCCAGTCCAGGGTACTGGCCTTTATATTTATAAAAGCTTTTGCGTACTGCTTCACCAGTTACTGAACTGTCTGAAATCAGTATAATATCTTTGGCGTCTGGCAGCAGTCTGCGTGCAAAATTAATATTTTCACTGATAGAAAGCTTTTCAAGGACACCTGTAATATAAGGGTCTTTTACTGCTTCCTCTGCCAGCTCCTCGTCATTAACTCCCTCATACACAAGAGGTATTTTATCAAAAAGTTCTTTCTGGTATTTAATGGCAAAGTTTAATGCCGCATCATCGCCAAGTATTACCACATCATAGGGTTCAAGCCTTGACATACGGTATTTAAAACCCTTATAAAACTCTTCCATATCATTGTTACTGCTAAAACGCTTTGTATCCATAAACTCATAGTCTATTGTAACACCTGTAGAAATCCCCTTCTTTATTCCTTCAATCTGGAATTGTACGGTGTCCCAGGCATATGAATATGAACTAATAAACAACACCCTGCCATTGCTATGTACACTGTTTCCTGTTTCTTCCCCTGCTGCAATACAGGTATTATAAAAAAGGCTTCCTGTTAAAAACAACATAAATAACAGGCTCCTGTACTTAAATAACCTGAACATATAAAATCCCCCCATTATATATTTTAAATATTGCCAATTAATAGAATACCATTACTTTGTAAAAATATCAATTCCATATTTTTGCGGGAACATGATAAAGAAACCGTCCATAAAAAAATTACCTGGCAGACATGTTTTTCACTTGTGGTTTTATATATTTTTGCGTATACTATTAGTAAGGGGATTTACATAGCATTGTGTTATTTCCATCTGACAAGTACAGAACTGGAAATAACATGTAATTATTCTATAAAATATTGGAAAGGTATGGTTAATTATGAGTATTATAGGATTAAAAAAGGAGAAATGTGTTGGCTGTAATGCATGTGTAAGGGCATGTCCGGCTGGTGATGCTAACATAGCACATTTGGATAACGATGGCAATTTAATTATTGAAATTGATGACAGCAAATGTATTAAATGTGGTGCCTGTATTGCCGCATGTTCCCATAATGCACGTTATTTCCAGGATGATATCGGACAGTTTCTTGAAGATTTAAAATCAGGCAAGGAAATTGCTATTATTGCTGCACCTTCCATTAAAATTGCCTTTGAAGGCAACTGGCGCCATGCACTCCAGTGGCTACAGAACCAGGGTGTACATGGAATTTATGATGTAAGCTATGGTGCTGATATATGCACATGGGCACACCTGCGTTATATTGAAAAACATCCTGATGTTAAACTGATTTCCCAGCCATGTGCCGCTGTTGTCAATTATATCCAGCGCCATAAACCAGAACTTATACCACATCTGTCACCAGTACATAGCCCTATGATGTGTATTGCAATATATATACGTAATGTTCTTGGCTTTAAAGGTAAAATAGCTGCTATTTCACCATGTATAGCCAAAATCGACGAATTCAGGGAGACTGGCAATATTATAGATTATAATGTAACAATGGAACATTTAAAAGATTACTTTGAGGAAAATGGAATAAGCCTTCCTGCAATTAAAGTATACAGCCAGTTTGAATTTAATGAGCACCAGGGATTAGAGGGTGCAATTTACCCTAAACCTGGCGGCCTTATGAAAAACCTTCTTATACATGCACCTGAAATGGAGATTGTAACTTCTGAAGGAACAGAGAAGCTTTATAAAGATTTGGACAGGTACTGTGAAGAAAACTCCAGATGGCTTCCAACTGTTTTTGATGTACTTAACTGTGAAAACGGCTGCAATGGCGGGCCTGCAACAGGCGTCCACTACAACTGTTTTACAATGAGTGATATTATGCATGATGTTGAACGCTATGCAAGGAAAGTCCGGAAAGCAAACACTACTAAAAAAGGCATTGACAAGCAGTTTGATGAATTTGACAAGAAATTAAACCTTAATGATTACCTGCGTACATATAAATCACTTGCTGGTGTACAGCGCAAAATTACAGAGGCAGACATCGAAAAAGCATATTTAGAGCTTGATAAACATTCTGAAATGGATAAATCATTTGACTGCCATTCATGTGGCTTTAAATCATGCCGTGAAATGGCTATTGCTATTGCAAAAGGAATTAATGAAAAAGAAAACTGCCACCAGTATATGATGAAATCCATACGCAATGAACGCCAGAAGGTAACTTCTGTAAATAGTGAAGTGCTTGGAATGAATAATGAACTTGTTGAGATATTTGGCAGGCTTACAGACAATATTGACCAGGTAACAAAAGAAACCAGCATTATACGTGAAACAGGAAAAGCAAGCAGCAATGAAATGGCAAATGTAGCTGAATATATGAATAACTTAAAAGTTCTTAATGAAAGTATTGCAGGTTCATTGGAACATATTAATTCCAGTGTAAAGAAATATAATGTAATGACACAGGATGTTGAAAAAATTTCTGGCAAAATCAACCTGCTTTCCCTTAATGCAGCAATTGAAGCAGCAAGGGCAGGCGAAGCTGGAAGGGGCTTTTCTGTTGTTGCTTCTAATATACGTGAACTCTCTGAAAGCTCACGTGCTTCTGTTGGCAGCGCAAGGGAAAATGATGAGTCCATACAGTCTGCTATTAATGAAGTCAATGATATAATACGTAAATTCAGTGAAACTACAAATGAACTTCTGGAAGCTGTACAGTCTTCTATTGATAATGTTAATAAAACTACTGAAAAAAGCAAAATGATTGAAGACTCTATGAATACGGTTGCCCTGATTGCAGAGCGTGTCCAGGAAGTAATAGAAAAGACCAACCATATTTTAAATTAATTACAGTAACATGCTTATTTATGAGGGATAAAAATTGTTCAATATAAAAACCAGCATTATTTCAATAAATTACAGAAAAACTTTACAAAAATTCCTGCCAGGCATTATAGAAAAATGCAGGGAAAGCCAGGATGGAAGTGCTGCCAGCCGTTTCTTGCAGAAACTGGATGATGAGGATATTAATAAAATGTATAAAATTATATATAGCCTTCCAGATGATTTATATAATAATTTAATATGTATTATTACAAGGCTGTTTTATAATGAAATATCAGAAAACCTGAATTCTGCCCTGCATAACCAGGGATATGGCAGCAGTCTCAGTATTGGCGGAATTGTTGCAGGCAATGCGCCTGATGGCAGGCTTACATTATATTTTAACAATATTGAAGCTGATTTTAATAATTTACTATATTTATCAAGTGAAAAAATGTCTAATGGCATACTGGCATGGATATTAAAGTTAATATCCCCTGCATTATCTGGAAAAGACCCATATAAACAGGAAAAGAAAGTACTGTCATTATTACAGAACAGTTTTGTCAAAAAACAGCTTGAAAATATGGCAGAAAAATCCCTGTTAAAAAACGGGATAGTAATAAAACTAGACGGAATTGAATTTTCACAGTCAGGAAGTAAACCTATAAAATTAGAAAAATTAAGTAAAATAGAAAAATCATTTTTAGATATACTTGTTTCAATTATTAAGACAGCAGAATAAATACAATATGGCAGTATAAAGCATATAAATACATGGAAACTGTTTCTGTGTTTTATATGCTGTACTGCCATTATTATTACTTGTAATTTCTTATCTCTTGCAGATATATACAACATAGGCTGCATACATCAGAAGCATTACTATACCTTCACCCCGTACAAGTTTCTGCTTTGACCATGCAAATCCCCATACTATAAGGCTCATTACAACAAGCACTAATATATCAATAATATTTTCCATAATAAACGCAACTGGTGATATTGCTGCTGCCACACCTAACACAAGCAGTATATTGAAAATATTTGAACCAATTACATTTCCAAGAGCCATGTCAACTTCATTTTTCTTTGCAGCAACCACTGATGTAACAAGTTCAGGAAGGCTTGTTCCAAATGCAACTACAGTAAGCCCTATAAGGTTTTCACTCATTCCAAATTGTTCTGCAATTTTAGTAGCAGAGTCTACTACCACATCACCCCCGGCTATTATTGCAATAATTCCTCCAATAATATAAAAAATGCATTTCCATATTGGCATTATCTCATATTCTTCTTCATTGTCCTGGCTTTCAGCCCTTGCTTTCTTTGCAGATATTACCATCCAGTATAAAAAACCTGCAAATATAACAGACATTACCATGCCATCCACGCGGCCTAATACCATGCCAGCAGAACCAAGCCCAAGTAATACAAGTGCAACTATAATTGAGAAAGGAAATTCCTTCTTAAGTGTCCCTTTGTCCACTGCAAGCGGGCAGAAAAGCGTACATACACCACATACAACCATAAGGTTAAATATATTAGAACCAACAGCATTGCTAATTGCAAGCGCATTACTGCCTGCAATGGAAGCATTAATGCTTACAGAACACTCTGGAAAGCTTGTTCCCATTGCAACAATAGTCATTCCAATTATAAGTGATGGCACTCTTAACATTTTTGCAACACTGGAACTCCCTTCTACAAAAAAGTCAGCACCCTTTATTAACAATATAAATCCTACAACTAAAAAAACATAAACCATAATTATCTCCTTTCTTTAAAACGCAATAATCCTAAGATGTTCCAGAAGTATCTTTAAACCAATAGCAATAAGTATTATCCCTCCTGCAAGCTGCGCCCTCCTTTCATATTTATTACCAAATTTATTTCCTATTACAACTCCAGCAAAAGAAATTATAAAAGTTATTATTCCAATCATTCCTGCTGATAAAAAGATATTTGTGCCTTTAAGTAATGCAAATGTAATCCCTACAGCAAGCGCATCTATGCTTGTTGCAATAGCAAGTATAATTAACTGCTTAATACTGAATACGCTGCTGCCGTCCTTATTTTCCTGCTCTCCACCATCCTTCCTGAACGCTTCATAGACCATTTGCCCGCCTATAAGTGCAAGCAGTGCAAATGCAATCCAATGGTCTACAGACTCTATATACTTCTGGAAACGTGACCCCAGCAGATACCCGGCCACTGGCATGCCTGCCTGGAAAGCACCAAAAAATAAGGCAATTATCCCTGCACGCTTATAATTGGTTACAGGCATTTCAAGCCCTTTACATATTGATACGGCAAATGCATCCATAGCAAGCCCTACAGACAGAAAAACTAATTCAATAATTCCCATATAAAATCCCCTTTCATTTTTATAGTTACATTATTCCCTTATACACTGTTATAACAAGACTGGTTTCCAGAGATATGCCAGGATAACACAAGTAAACTTGTACAGCCTGGCTTTGCTTTTGTGGAAATAAAAAAACAGGTACTTCTGTACCTGTTTAAAAACCCAAGCACAGTATAAATATATTACTGTGCAAAAGTCTTGTTATTTAAGATTAAGCCAGGCCATAGGCCGGGTTTGTTGGCTTATTCACGCATAATGCGTTAACTACTCCCTAATGCTGTATGGAATATTATAGCAGACAGTGTTGTATGCTGTCAATTATTTTTTATTGTACAATATATGATAATGAATTTTTGCCTCTTGTGCCGTATTTATCAAAGGCTCTTACCATATACTCATACTCTTTCCCATTTTCTGCTTCATAGTCTGTATAACTTATGTTATTATTTTTCTTTGTCTTTTTAATGCAGACCCACTTATTTGTGCCTACAGCCCTGCGGAATATTTTATAATATGACGCCTTTTCCAGCTTCTTCCAGTCAATTTTAACACCGCCAGGTACTTTCATTACATTTTGTATAATGCTTGTGCCATTCTCAGCCCATAAAGTATATACCCTGCTTTTACCGCCAACTATGTATTTTACTTTACCACTAAAACAGTTTGCTGAACGCAGCTTTACATTCCACCTGTCAAGTGATACGCCATCTTTACGCATTACTTCAAGGGATTTAGCCTTATATGCTGGAAATGTCTTAACTGTTACTGACATATCATCATCAGGTGCTTTTACTGCTGATGATATATCTGTATACCCATCTTCTCCTACAAGCCTTATTTGCGTTTCTGTTTCAGGTGCTTTGGCGTATTTAAGTGCGTAACAAATATTAGCAGCAGCATCCCTGCCAAGCTCATTATAGCCAAGCTGTGTATAGTGTACTGACTGGTGGACATCTGCAACCCTTGAAGGCATAAGTACATCAGGTTTTTTCATATTGTTAAAACTATAATATGCGCCTGTATCTTCATATCTTGATTTAAAATATGAGTCCACACCTTCATCTGTCACCCAGTCTTCTGAAATATGGCTTGCGAGGTATATATTTTTAAATTTCTCTTTAGATGAATTACACATATAATACTGCGCTTTTCTTGGGCCTGTCATATACAGGTCAGAAAAGTCTGTTGGATTACCATGCGCCCTTACCATAAGTATTCCTGCAAACTCCATACGTTTGTTCAGGTTATTATACTTCTGGCCTCTTCCGTCACCAGTTTCTTCCATAAGCCTTTTATGCATAGACATAAATTTTTTAAGGTATTTCCTGGCACTCATATTGTCATCTGACTCACCCTGAAGCCAGAAGTAACCTTTATGGCTTAATTTATAATGTCCTGCTTCTATCTCTTTATTAAGAAGCTGCTCACATGCCTTATATAAAGATACTGCCTGCCAGAAGTTATTGTTCACCCTTTCCTTGCCAGGAAGCCATGTTTCAATAGAACTCCCGCTGTGGGCAGCATTAACAAGCCATACCTTTTCATCTGTCTTTTTAACCCATTCTTTGGCAAGTGCACCATCAATACCAGTCTTGCCTGTTGCATTTTCTGCATCAGTAAGGTTATTGGTACGCTGCCATTCATTAGCACTGCTGTTATCAGTTAAACTTGCAGGAATATAATCATATGGGTTCCAGATAGTAAGTTTAGGTGAAACTGTCTTAAAGCAGCCATTTGTCAGTGAATGGCTTAATGTTGACGGCCCATATGTATTGTATACTTTTCCTTCTTTATTTATAACATACTCATTCTGGTAATCTTCAAGAATTCCTAGTTTATCAGGGCTTCCCTCCATATTGCTCTGTCCAATAAGGAGTAAAAGGCTTATCTTGGCAGCTTTAACCTTCACACCAATTTTTTTACCGTTCTTAAGTTCTACAACCGCTTTGCCGCAGCCAGTAGCAATTACTTTATTGTTGCTGCCTTCTGCAAGTTTAAGCACTTCACTATCTTTTTTGCCTGTTTGTACATTATTTGACTTAACCGAAATTGTCTTTATTGTTTCAATGTCTTTTTTGAATGTATATCTGTCATCATACTTTAATGTTATCTTAGAATCTGTATTTTTCATTGTAAGCTTTGCAGCTTGTGCATTACCTGGAACAAATATAAAAACCCCTGCCAGAATACACAAAATAACCAAACCTTTACATATATTCTTCATATCACACTTCCACACTAATATTTTTAACAGTCTGTTTAAACTGGCTGTTACAATATACTACATTAAGATGTGCCTGGGTTTGCTTTCTGTAATTTCCAGACACATCTTTATATTTACATGTTACATTATTATTTGCAGACAATATTTACAATACGTCCTGGAACATAAATTTCTTTAATAATATTTCCTGAAATCCTGTCACCAAGGGCTTCTTTTGCCTTTGCAAGCACAATGTCTTTTTCTTCATCCTTGGCAATAGAAATTGTTACCCTTGTTTTGCCATTAACCTGTACAGCAATTTCAACTTCATTTTCTACAGTCTTAGCCTCGTCATACTCTGGCCATGTGCCCTGGTAAATCCTGCCACCAAACCCTGTAATCTCCCAGAGTTCCTCTGTAATATGCGGTGCAACTGGGTTAAGCAGAGTAAGCAGTGTTTTATATTCACCCTTTGTAATAGAATTCTTTTTATAAAAATCATTTATAAGCGCCATCATTGCTGCTATTGCTGTATTAAACTTAAGGTTTTCAAAGTCACTGCTGACTTTCTTAATTGTCTGGTGCATCCTGGTCTCCATATCTCCAGAATATCCTTCACCATCTGTAAGGATTTCCTGTAATTTCCAGACCCTTTCTAAGAAACGGCGGCAGCCTTTTACACCATCATCTGACCATGCTGCACTTAAATCAAACGCTCCTATAAACATCTCATAAGTACGGAGTGTATCTGCACCATAATCCCTTACAATATCATCAGGGTTAATTACATTGCCACGTGATTTACTCATCTTCTCGCCATTGCTTCCAAGAATCATACCATGTGAGGTACGCTTCTGGTATGGCTCTGGTGTTGGTACTGTTTTCTGGTCATAGAGGAATTTATGCCAGAAACGTGAATAGAGCAGGTGGAGTGTTGTATGTTCCATTCCTCCATTATACCAGTCTACAGGAAGCCAGTACTTAAGTGCTTCAGGGTCTGCAAGACACTCCTTGTTACAAGGGTCTGTATACCTTAAGAAATACCATGAAGAGCCTGCCCACTGTGGCATTGTGTCAGTTTCACGCTTCGCAGGCCCGCCGCAGCAAGGACACTTTGTATTAACCCAGTCTGTTATTGAAGCAAGTGGTGACTCACCGTTATCTGTTGGCATGTAGCTTTCCACTTCTGGAAGCAGCAGTGGAAGTTCACTTTCATCTACTGGCACAAAACCACACTTATCACAATGTACTATTGGAATAGGTTCTCCCCAGTACCTCTGCCTTGAAAATACCCAGTCACGCAGCTTGTAATTTACTTTACGTTTGCCAATACCCTTTTCTTCAAGGAAATCCTTAATCTTCTCTTTGGCATCTTCTACAGAAAGCCCTGTAAGAAAGCCAGAATTAACCATTACACCTGTTGCAACATCTGTAAATGCTTCCTTGTCTATATCAGCAGCTCCTTCTTTTCCTTCTACAACCTGGATTAAAGGAAGCCCGAACTTCTTTGCAAATTCCCAGTCCCTTTCATCATGTGCAGGAACTGCCATAATTGCACCTGTACCATATGTCATAAGGACATAATCAGAAATCCATACTGGGATTTCTTCATTATTTACTGGGTTTAATGCCTTGATACCATCAAGCACAACACCTGTCTTGTCCTTGGCCAGCTCTGTACGTTCAAAATCTGACTTCTTAGCTGCCATCTCACGGTATTTTACAACATCATCCCAGTTCTTTATCTCATCTTTATACTTATCAACAAGCGGATGTTCTGGTGAAACTACCATATATGTTGCACCAAACAGGGTGTCAGGGCGTGTTGTGTACACACGCAGCTTATCTTCCTTATCTTTAAGCTGGAAATCCACCTCTGCACCCTCTGAACGTCCAATCCAGTTTCTTTGTGATGTCTTCACACGCTCAATATAATCAACATCATTAAGGCCCTCAAGCAGCTTATCAGCATAATTAGTGATTTTAAGCATCCACTCGCTTTTAACCTTACGTACAACTTCAGAACCACAGCGCTCACATACACCACCGACAACTTCTTCATTTGCAAGGCCTACCTTACATGAAGTACACCAGTTAATAGGCATCTCCTTTTTATATGCAAGTCCTGCTTTAAAAAGCTTAAGGAATATCCACTGTGTCCATTTATAATATCCAGGGTCTGTTGTATTAATTTCCCTTTCCCAGTCAAATGAATATCCAAGTGAGCAGAGCTGCGCCTTAAAATGTGCAACATTATTCTTTGTAACTTCCCTTGGATGGATTTTATTCTGTATAGCATAATTCTCTGTAGGAAGCCCGAATGCATCCCATCCCATAGGATATAATACATTATACCCCTGCATCCTGCGCTTGCGTGCTACAATATCAAGTGCCGTATATGGCCTTGGATGCCCTACATGAAGCCCCTGCCCTGAAGGGTAAGGAAACTCAACAAGTGCATAAAACTTAGGTCTTGTATAGTCATTTTCTGTCCGGAATGCCTTTTCATCATTCCATATACTCTGCCATTTCTTTTCAACCGTATGATGGTTATAAATCTCCATTCTAATCTCTCCATTCTATATTAATTCCAGGAACTACAGCATTATGCTTACATTGCACTATATATTACTACAAATCCGTAAAACCTGCAACACTGCACAAAATCCCTGCCAGTGCCCCTGCTATTACATCTTTTGGAAAATGTACACCTGATATAACCCTTATTATTGCAAGCAGTACACCCATTATATAAATCAATATTCCAGACTTTGGATATATATATCCTGCCGCTCCTGCACAAACAAATATTGAAAATACATGCCTGCTAGGAAAACTCTTTCCATGTGTATCTTTAGGAATAAGCGGCTTAAAATTATACTTTTCATAAGGCCTTATAGCATTATACCTGGCCCGGAATACAGATAAAGCTATAAAACTTGTGGCTGGTACTGCAATAACCCTTATAAAACGCAGGTCTTCCCTGTATACAAGCAATGCAATAGTTAATAAATAAATTAATGCTGTTAAATATGTTATGGCTTTGCCTGTTATATAAATAATGTTTATTCCGTATTTATAAGAACGGATAAAATCCATTACCTTAATATACTTTTCTCTGTCCATAACCCTCCAATACATGCGGGTGTGCCTGTTTTTTTACTTTTTGCTTTGGTTCAGTCTGGGTTCTGGTTTTGGGGCACGGACGCAGTTTCCATGTATCTGGATAAACCATTATTACTGGCAGGGCACGCTTTCACTACGGTAACCCACGCAACAGTGCATAATATCCCTATGTTACAAAAGAAACAACCCATTTCTTTTGTAACATTTAAAACGGGATATAAGCACTGGCGGGGTTAAAGTGCACCTGCCAGTAATAATGGATTTATACCAGACAACACAAGAAAACTGCTGTTATTCCAAAACCCAGAACCACAAAACTGCTGTATAGTATACTCTGGCAAAAGCCAAAACCACAGGCATGTATAATAATATGCCAAATTATTAAACAGTGGCAGTAAAGATTGTTTACAGAGTAATATAATCATCCTGTAAAATTTATTTTGCTAAATATATCAGCCTTACAATAAAAAGCCATTTTATATATGTGTATATCCACGTTATCTGTAAATGGATATTTGCCACTTTGTTACACCTTGCCTGAATATTCTGCACTCCCCAGTGTAGTAATTGTGTAAAATATGGAATTGCCAAAATATTATGTGTTCCTGGTAATTTATGGTCTTGTATTATGCAATGTGTGAATTCCTGGCAATTTGCAAATGTGTTTTTATAAAGCGGCTGTTTGAAGCCGCTGGTGCTTAAATCTGGTCTTTTCAGATTTTATGCACCATTGCGTGCTTCACCCAAGCGGAAGCGTGCCGCTGTTAAAAACACTTTGAAATTGCCAGGCCAGCCACACAACATACGCAATATACACAACCTGCACAACATACACAGCTACAATACATCCGCAATAACTGCACAACACAAATTACTGCACATCCACATCCAGTTTCAGGCACAGTTCTTCTAACTGCCCGTCTTCTACTACATCTGGTGCATCTGTCATAGGGCATGATGCATCTTTTACTTTAGGAAATGCAATTACATCACGTATATTGTCAAGCCCTGCCATAAGCATTACAAGGCGGTCAAACCCATAGGCAAGCCCTGCATGTGGCGGTACACCATATTTAAACGCATCCAGCAGGAAACCGAACTGTTCATGTGCCCTTTCCTCTGTAAAGCCAAGTGCCTTAAGCATTGTTTCCTGTACATCATCCTGGTGTATACGTACAGAACCGCCTCCAAGCTCTATTCCGTTAAGCACAATATCATAAGCCCTTGCACGCACTTTTTCAGGCTCTGTTCCAATATATTGTATATCCTCTTCAAAAGGCATTGTAAACGGATGGTGCATTGCAAGGTATCTTCCCTGCTCTTCTGAATATTCAAACTCAGGAAATTCTGTAACCCAGAGGAATTTGTATTCATCTTTTTTAAGAAGCCCTGCTTTTTCTGCAATTTCAAGACGCACATTTCCAAGCACATCATAAACAACTTTGTCATTATCTGCCGCAAATAAAAGTAAATCTCCTGGCTTGCCGTCCATTGCCGCCACAAGCGCTTTTAATTCTTCTTCCTGCATAAATTTTTCAAATGAGCACTTATATGTGCCATCTTCATTTATTGCAAGGTATGCAAGACCTTTTGCCCCAAAATCTTTAGCAAGTTTTACAAGTGCATCAATCTTCTTACGTGGCATTGCAGCTTGTCCCTCTGCATTTATCCCACGCACTGAACCGCCTGCTTCCAGTGCACCTGTAAATACCTGGAATCCACATCCCTTTACGGTCTCTGATACATTCTTAAGTTCCATTCCAAAACGCATGTCAGGCTTATCTGAACCAAACCTGTCCATAGCTTCCTGCCATGTCATACGCTGTATTGGAAGTTCTATATCAACATCAAGCACTTCTTTAAAAAGCTTTTTAAGAAGCCTTTCATTAACATCTATAACATCGTCTTCGTCTGCAAATGACAGTTCCATATCAACCTGTGTAAATTCTGGCTGCCTGTCAGCGCGCAAATCCTCATCACGGAAACATTTTACAATCTGGAAATACCTGTCATACCCTGCACACATTAATAACTGCTTAAAAAGCTGTGGTGACTGTGGGAGTGCGTAAAACGAACCCGGGTGTACCCTGCTTGGCACAAGGTAATCCCTCGCCCCCTCTGGTGTACTCTTAGTAAGCACTGGTGTTTCTATTTCAATAAATCCTTCTTCTGCAAGGAACTGGCGGATAATCCCTGCAACACGGCTTCTCATTATAATATTTCTCTGTAAATCAGGACGCCTTAAATCAAGATAACGGTATTTAAGCCTCAAATCTTCCTTAGTCCTGCTGTTCTCCTCAATTGGAAAAGGAGGGGTTTCTGACTCCGATAATATACGCAGTTCCTTAGCCCTTAATTCAATAGTGCCTGTTGAAAGGTTCTGGTTTACTGCACCTGAACGTGCGGTAACTGTCCCCTTTACAGCAATAACAAACTCACTTCTTAGCTTCGCTGCCTTGCCCTGGCATCCATTCCCGCCATCTTCTTCAAAAATAATCTGCAATATGCCTGAACGGTCACGCAAATCAGCAAATATAATATTTCCCATATTTCTCTGTTTCTGCACCCATCCCATTACAGTAACTTCTTCGCCTATATTCTTCTCACTAAGTTCTGCACATCTGCATGTGCGCTTCATTCCTCTCATCGGTTCAGCCATATTAATCCTCCATTCTTTCAAAAGCCCGCAAATATTATAATAATGCTTTCTACATAATACAACGAAATCCGGAATATATCAAGAAAAGCATACTAAATTAATGCTTCTTTTTCAAACAGTGTAAGCTGTTCTTTCTGTAAAGGGCTTATATTCCTCCTAAGTTCCTGTATTCCTTTAAATTTTCCATTATGCAGTATGCGCTGGAATGTCAGGAAAACCTTCATATCATAATTTGAAACTTCTTCTATCATTATTTCTACAGCCTGTTTTGTATCAAATGCTTTCCTGTAACTCCTGTTACTCGTAAGTGCCGCAAATACGTCACATGTCCTTAATATCCTTGCCATCCAGGGTATGTTTTCACCCCGCAGGTTATCAGGATAGCCAGAACCATCATAATTCTCATGGTGGTAAAAAACCGCTCTTAAAATATTGTCTGGATACCCTGCCTCCCTTAAAACTTTATAACTATATAATGAATGTTGCCTTACATATTTCATGTGTTCAATAACAAGAGTATCCTCTTCAGAAAAAATATAATCTGTCAGTTTAAGCTTGCCTATATCATGCAACATGCCTGCTATCTCTAAATCCCTGCAAAAAGCAGGGCTTTCCCCCAATTCTTCCGCAAGCATTACTGAAAGATTGCTAACCTCAATACCATGGTACATTTCATCATGCAGTACCTTTTTTAAATGGTCTGGGATTGTATCATTACCCATTATTCTTTTTATATAGTCTGTCATAAATACGCTTCTTTCTGCCAATCATCTCACCAATACGCTCTATGTAATCATTAACATTTTTAACGTTCTCAATCCGCTCCACCTGTCCCATCCCCATATGGTACAGTTTTGTTGATGCCCCGGCGCCGAGTGCCAGAATAGTCTGTTTCTCCTCCATAATAAGAATATTATAAAGACATTCCTTGCCTTCTTTTGCATATCCTATATTTTCCTGGCCTGTGCTTCCTGCGCATCCAGCAGAATTTTTCTGTCTGTACATATAATATGGATGGTATCCCTGTTCTTTAGCAAACTGCTGCCCAATGTTAAACATTTCTTCCATATATAAAGCCCTGCTGCCATCCTCTGTACCAGTTTCCTGTATTTTTTCCCGCAGCTTTGAAGCCCTTTTAACTACAAGTGAATGTATAGTAAGGCTGTCTGGAGCTAATTCCCTGATTTGTGAAAGTGTTTCCCTAAAATCCCCTGCCGTTTCACCAGGAAGGCCAGCAATCAAATCCATATTTATATTATCAAACCCATTTTTACGCGCCAGGTTAAAGGCATCTGCTGTCTGCCTGGCAGTATGCCTTCTTCCAATAATATCTAATGTCTTCTGGTGCATGGTCTGCGGGTTTACAGATATCCTGCCTGTGCCATGCCTGCGCAGTACCTTTAACTTCTCTTCTGTAATACTGTCAGGCCTGCCTGCCTCTACAGTAAACTCAACGCTTTTATCTACTGGAAAATACTTGTGCAATGCTTCCAAAAGCCTTGAAAGCTGCCATTCATTTAGTGCAACCGGAGTACCACCGCCAATATATACGCTTGACAGCTTCCTGTCTTTAAATATATGCGATGAATACTCCATTTCCTTAAACAGTGCCTCTAAATAAGCATCTGCAAGCCCGCTGTAATAAGGATTTGATGCAAAAGAGCAGTACAGGCATGTTGTAGGACAGAATGGTATGCCTATATAAAGGCTGTATCCGCTCCCATATCCTGCCTTTTTTAAAAGTTCTGCCTCACATGTGGCAACCTGTACCGCCAGTTCTGCCTTTTCACTGTCTAAACAGTATATATTATCTAAACTTTCCCGTATACTGTTAATATCATTGCCATTAAGGATTTCATCCATTACAATCTTAACAGGCCTTACACCAGTCATTGTCCCCCATGCAGGAACCCGCCTTATAAGCCCTTCTGGCAGCATTTCTTCCGGGAAATCCTTTATTAAACAGAAAACCAGCTTTTTTAATACATTTTTATAGTAAGTCCTGTAAGGGTGGGCGCTCTTATCTATATGTTTATGCCAGTCACCGTCACCTGTTACAAAAGACTGTCTGGAAACTAAAAAAGATTTTGCCTGGAAATCTGCTGAAATCTTATATTGTGACCATTTTATATTAATTGTGGCAAGCAGTTCTTTATCTTCTTTACTATCAATAATGCCTGGTTCTTCCCCACACACTTCTGCCTGGACATGCTGTCCAGGGAAAAAACTTGCCACAAGTGCCTGGAGTTCATAGTCAAAGTCCCTTTCTGGCAGTATAATCTTAACCATAAGCCCTCCGTATAATCCTTATTTATATAGCAGCATATGGATTAAGCATTTTTTCATCACCAATAGTAGTAGCCATCCCATGCCCTGGATAAACTTTTATATAGTCTGGAAGTACAAAAAGCTTTGTCCTTATAGACTTAACAAGCGTCCCCATGCTTCCTCCTGGGAAATCCGTGCGGCCTACTGACTGTTCAAAAAGGGTATCCCCGGAAAAAAGTATTCCACAACCTGTAAAATAAAAACACATCCCGCCTTCAGTATGGCCTGGGGTCAGCAGGCATTTTATCTTTTCGCCAATAATCTCCAATTCCTGCCCGTCTGAAAGCCACTCATCTGCTTCAAGGACTATCCTGCCACCCATAAGCTGGGAAGAGAGATTAACCGTAGGATTTTCAAGGGTTTCCCTCTCTGCCTCAGCAGCATATACCTTTATTCCGTATTTATTTCTTAAAAATGTAACTGCACCAACATGGTCAAAATGTCCATGAGTAAGCAATATTGCAACAGGCTTAAGCCCTTTTTCCACAATAAATGAATTAATGCGCTGTGCCTCATCACCAGGGTCTATAACAATACACTCTGATGTATCTGTATTATAAATAAAATAACAGTTTGTCTGCACATCTCCTACAACCTTCATTTCACATTTATAATCCGACATAATTCCCTCTCTCCTGTATTCCTTTATAGAATACTTCTCTGCTCATTTATTATATTTTATGACTGTGTCCTCTGGATATCTTTTATACCTTCAACATTCCTTAACTTCTTAACAACTTCACTTAAAGCGTCTACGCCACGTATAGCAAAACCTACATTAATAGTTGCTATTCCCTGTTTGCTGGTTTTAGAATTCATAAACCTTACATCTATCTTATTCTCTGTAAATATCTTTGTTATATCAAAAAGCACTCCCATACGGTCATATGCATAAATAATTATCTCTGTATCATACAATTCATCAGGCTTTCCTTCTGTTGTAACCTGCCACTCAGCTTCTATAATCCTCTGCCTGTCCTGTTCTGGCAGGTTCATCATATTAATACAGTCTGTACGGTGTATTGAAACGCCCCTTCCCCTTGTGACAAATCCGATTATCTCATCACCTGGCACAGGACTACAGCACTTAGAAAACCTTACTGACACATCATCAATCCCCGCCACAACAATACCACTTTTAGACTTAATGGATGCTGTTTCACTTTGTGAAGAAGAATTGTTTACAGCAGCTAATATATCTTTGTCAGTTGTATGTTTAGGGTGTTTTTTCTCATATTCATATTGTAATTTATTAATAACCTGGCCTTCCTTAAGACCGCCATGCCCTATTGCAGCAAGCACCGAAACCCAGTCACGGAAACCATATTTCTTCTTGCACGCCTCTGTATATTCGGGCTTTACAAGGTCAGACAGGACTATCCCCTGTGTCTTGCAGTAATTAGCCAGAAGCTCCTTGCCTCTTGTAATATTTTCCTCTTTAAATTCAAGCCTGAACCACTGGTTAATTTTATTTTTTGCCTGTGCACTTTTTACAATAGCAAGCCAGTCACGGCTAGGGCCTTTGGAATTCTGAGAAGTGACAATTTCCACCCTGTCACCATTCTGTATCTCATATTCAATAGGCACAAGGTTGCCATTTACACGTGCTCCTACCATTTTATTGCCCACAGCACTGTGGACAGCATATGCAAAATCTATAGGCGTAGAGCCTGCTGGAAGGTTCTTTACATCACCATCCTTTGTAAAACAGTATACATGGTCTGCAAATAGGTCAAGGTCACTTTTAAGCAGGCTTAAAAACTCCTTATTGTCTGACATGTCCCTCTGCCACTCAAGAATACGGCGCAGCCATGCAAGCTTTTCCTCTTCACTGTCAGAAGTATTCTTTCCATACTGGTTCTCTTTATACTTCCAGTGGGCAGCAATACCATATTCAGCAGTACGGTGCATTTCATAAGTACGTATCTGTATTTCAAAAGGCTGGCCTGAAGGCCCTATAAGCGTTGTGTGCAATGACTGGTAATTATTTGGCTTTGGCATGGATATATAATCTTTAAAATGCCCTGGTATCGGTTTGTAAATTTCATGTATTACACCAAGCGCTGTATAACACTCACGTTCTGTATCTACAATAATCCTTACTGCAAATAAATCATAAATCTGCTCCAGCTTTTTATTCTGTGTAACCATTTTCTTATAAACACTGAAATAATGCTTTGCACGCCCGTCTATTTCCGCTTTTATACCTGCTTCTTCTATATGGTACTGGACTTCACCTACTATCTTTTTAATAAATTCCTCACGTTTTACCCTGCCATTTTCAATATTTGCCACAAGTTCCTCATACATCACAGGTTCAAGATACTTAAATGCAAGGTCATCTAATTCAACTTTAATCTTGGAAATGCCAAGCCTGTCAGCAATAGGTGCATAAATATCTATGGTTTCCCTTGATTTCTCTTTCTGTTTCTTCGGTGTCTGGTACTGCATTGTCCTCTGGTTATGCAGCCTGTCGGCAAGTTTTATAATGATTACCCTTATATCCTTAGCCATTGCAAGAAACATTTTTCTTAAATTCTCCGCCTGCACCTCAACTTTATCTGCCACATAGTCAATTTGTGTAAGTTTTGTAACACCATCCACAAGCAGGGAAACCTCACTGCCAAACTCCTCTGTAATCTCATCACTTGTCATAACAGTATCTTCTACAACATCATGGAGCATACCTGCCACAATTGTTTCCTTGTCAAGTTCCAGTTCAGCAAGGATAATGCAGACACACAAAGGATGTATTATATAAGGCTCGCCAGACTTACGGAGCTGCCCCTCATGTGCCCCCCTGGCAATTTCATACGCTTTTTCTACCATAGAAATATCTGTTGACGGGTGGTATCCCCGTATCATGTTTTTAAGTTTTTCATACAAAATGCCTGGCTCTGTAAAGTCTTTAGGGGTCATGCTTGTATCAAGCTCACCATTATCGATTTTCACCTCAGTTGTCTTAGTCTCCGGTTCTACCATATACATTCCTCCATCATGTGTAATTATTTATGCTGGTATAATATCTGGCAATGCCAGGGCGTGTACCATATTTTATTACATTATATAATAATTTTATTCAGCAGTAAAGTCAAGCAAATTTATAACATGCAGAAGGTCTGTTTATAAAAAATAAATATCAAAAATGCGCAGCGGCATAATTTCCAGAAAAATACTTGTTAACTGGAAATTTATGAAACGGACGTGCCACACATCCAATGTATTATAGAATTTTTAATGGATATGTGTTAATATATCATAAAATATAGTTTTAAGGGGAGATGCCGGAATGAACCAGCCAAAGAATAGTATGTTTAATACCAGTTATAATAATAAATCTAATATAAAAAAGAATATGCTTATACCAATTGTTTTTTCTGCTGTTTTTCTGTCAGGAATTATAATCTGCCTTATTTGTGATATTGCAATATCTGGCAGTTGTACATGGTCATTAATTACTACCCTCTCTATTGCATTTGCCTGGGCTGTATTTTTCCCTGTTGCTGTATCAGGTAAAAATGGAATTATTGCAGGTTTGTTATCATTTAGTGTTTTTATTGTCCCATATTTATTTATACTTAGTAATTTACTAAAAGTAAAAGAAGTATTTTCAATTGGTACAGCATCATCTGTAATTTCAATTATATTTTTATGGATAAGTGCCGCAATTTTTAAATACATAGGAAGGACAAATAAATTTACTGCTACAGGAATAGTTTTTTTATTAGCCATACCATTTATTTTTATTGTTAATATAACTCTGTCAAAAATAATAAAAGAACCTGTTTTTGGTATCTGGGATATGCTATCTGTTTTGAAACTTTTAGTGTTTGCATTTATCTGTTTTATTTTTGCAAAGAGAAGATAAAAGTACCAAAAACCTGCATAATATACCAGATAAAGCAATAAAGCCAGATACCATGCTATATGTAAAACCTAAGAACACCCTGGTGTTTTTGTGGCTGCCATACGCGGGATGCATACCAGACAGAAGATTGAATCCTGCTGCTGGTATTAATAAATTTGATAATATCTGGCTTATAAATCCATACAACAAATATTGCATTAAACAAAATAATTATGGCACAGAATAAGACCATGCTGCTTTTACTTGTGATTGTATTCTCTGTAGGTTCCAGTGTTTTTCTGAACGTGCAATACTGTTTGGGTCATTAACTATAATTTTTCCTTTGCTATCAATACCAGCCAGCACTATAAAATGTCCCTGTTCTGTGAAATCACCTGGCGCCATGCTGCATATCACAGGCTTGCCTGCTTCAAGTGCTGCTTTTATAGAACTTATAGCTATTTTATCAGCATCCAGCCCTAAGTCCTTAGCCCCATCTGACATCATAAGCCATGATGTGCCTGTATCCTGGCTGTAATAATTCTTATCAGTACAGTATTCTGCCATATCAGAAGGGGACATTGAAGTATTTTTTAAAAGCCCCGAATAAACCATTGACATACATGTAGGCCCGCACCCGCTTATAGCAAGTACTTCATTGCCATATCTGACATACCCCCATCTTTCGTCCCACTGTTTAAGGTCAGGTATTTTGCCACTAGCAACCTCTTCTTCTGAAATTTCACCAGAAGATGCACTGTCATTTTTATGTTTTGGATAATTCAGCACAAAAGACAGTGTTTCCTGGTTATTTATAAAAAGATTTAAAATATTTTCAGGATATTGTGGCAAATTCATTAAAATCCCCTCTGACTGTGGATATTCACCAAGTAAAGGCTCAAGCTGCTTATAAATTTTCTCATAACCTTCTGGTATTACTATCTCTGGCTTTTTTGTGGGACTTTCTGTAGGTTTTGTCTTATTATTTTTTCCATCCTTACTGTCCATTACATAATTAACGCCCATACGCACAAGCAGGAACAGACATACAACAATAAGAATTCCAATTACTGCCACAAGAGCCCTTGCAATCATAACTTGCCTTCTTCTTTTACGTTGCCTTATCCTTCTTCTAAGATACCTTCTGTACTCAAGTTCTTCATCTGTTAAATTTCCCAAATCTGCTTCCTCCAGACAATTTCTGTAAATTGTATGTATACATATAATACAACAAATATTAATAATACTGTCTAGTAAACCAGTTGTTTGTTGTACTAATCTAATTTATTTTAATTAACCACAATCAAGCTCCATAAGTTCACCCATAATACTGTCAAATTCTTCTGATGTAAGATATCCGTCCTCAAATTCGTCAGTTACAAGTTCCTCTATCTCATCCCATTGATAACTGCTCTTCCCTTTTTCAAAAAGTTTAAGTTCCTTTTTCCATTTATCTGCATTGCCCATAATAATCCCCCAAAGTCTTTTCAAATATTTATTAGTATTATTAATATAATAAACAACCCTGTTTTATCTGTCAACATTATACATTAATTACAGCGCCTTCCGTAACGCCATAAATAAAAATTTAAGTATTTTGTAATGTTTAACTTCTTCACTGGATTGTTTCAAAATCTTTATTTAATATATCCACAAATTCCTGTGTCTTTTTAATAATCTTCCTGCCCTCTGGCTCTGTCTTAATAAAGCAATATGTACCACTTGTTTCTATACGGACTTTACATGCTTTACCATTAATACAAAAGCAGCAGTTTATATGATTAATATTTTCTTTATCCCAATATGAAACAGCCACTTTAGCAGAATTAACAGAACTTAATGGCACATAATGTATTTTAAATGGATTTAATAAACATAAATAAGCCAGTTCTTTATGTGAAATATCTATCCAGAATGTTGACCATTCTGCTTTCATACAATAATATGTTATAAATCCTTCTTTTACACCTTTATTTTTCTTATGCATATAAATTAGCGGAACTGATAAAACAAACCAGCCTGAATAAATAAGTAACAGCAAAATCCAGGCAAAGTTATAAGGCAATAAAGAAAACAAATAGTCCATTACTGGCAGTATTAAAACCAGGCATATAAAATATATATAATTTACTTTTTTCATATTTATTACAATACCTTTAACCATGTATAAAATTTAAAATCCTGTGTACAGGTTTCCTTATTAAAATTTATAAAAAACACCATATTATTACAGCCTGCTGTACTGTTAATAAATTCTTTTTAAACGCATATCCTGCAAAATATCCTGTTTCTATTACATCACCAGAAACTTCTTCACCACGGTAAAATGGCGGGCAGGGATTTAATATTGCACCTGGATTAGCCATTTCCATTACCTCTTTAGTTATCTGGCATCCACTGAAATCATTTAATATTTCCGCAGGCAGGGAATCTGTACAAATAATATCCTTTCCTTTAACTGCCTCTTTTATATTATGGTATACCTTTACACCATCCATTTCATAACCATAACCACAGCACTGTGACAAATCAAACCCCAATACCCCGGATGCTTCTTTCCAGGCAAGCCCTATATTTCCATTCCTGCCACAAAATAAATACTGGTCATTTATAAAATTCTCCCTTATATTTGACAGTGAATACAAATCTGCTAATATTTCGCATGGATGGTTAACTGCCGTCATTGCATTTATAACTGGAACTTCTGAATACCCCGCAAGTTTTTCAACCAGCCCAATATCTTTATGCCGTACAATAATAATATCTGCCCAGTTGTCCAGATAGCCGCATACATCCCTTAAATTTTCCTTTTTATCCAGCGCATCATCAGGAAACAGTATGGACTGTCCGCCCAGCAGGTATATTCCTTTTTCAAAAGTTACCCTTGTCCTTATACTAGAAGCAGGAAAAAACATTACAGCACTTTTACCACCAAGGAAACCATTATATCTGCCAGCAATAATATCATCCGTAATGCTAAATATTTTGTATATGTCATCTGGTTTTAAACCAGACAACTTTATAAAATCTTTCATTTGAAACACCTCTTTAATGGATTAGGATATATAATCCGCCAGTTCCAGTGCAATACTAAAATGTCCTGTATCATGTTGTGTGCCTTTCTTCTCCCCATCCTTATGCCGCTCATCCCATTCAGGTGCATCCAGTAAATCTCCACTTGAAAAAAAGGTATATAAACCAAGTCCCCTGAAACTGCACATTGCCTGCAGGGCAGCACACTCCATTTCAACAGAAATACAGCCATCTTCTTTATGTTTCTTAAAATTGTTAATAGTTTCCCTGTAGAAAGCGTCCGTTGTCCATGTTTTTCCCTTTACATAAGGAATTTTATTTATCTCCATAAACTTTGCAACAATATCTGCATTTTTTATAGTAATATAGTCTGATGCAGGAGCATAATGATAAGATGTCCCTTCATCCCGGTAAGCCTCTGTTGGTACCATAACTTTTCCATGTGCAATCTCTTTATCCAGACAGCCAGCGCCTCCAAAAACAATATATTTATTAGTCTTTATTACTGATAAAGCATCTTCTATAGTTCCAACACATGCAGGTGCTCCTACATAAGTTTTATAATTTGCCTGCAATTATAATTATCTATTACAAATTTTTCAATTTCATGTGAAAATGTCAGAATACATGCGTCAACTTGTGGTGCATTTTCATTAATACATGGATTTATAATTGCGTCTGATTTATCATCAAAACTATCAGTTATCATTTTTCATCCTCCTTATCCAGTAACAAAACTTTCTGTAAGAAAACCGTTCTATTAAAATATATAACAATATTATAACATGGACATGGAAACAATTCTATTTAATTTTGATAATATTCCTTTTGAATAAGAAAGAATAAAATATATTATATAGCAGATGTGCCATATACATAATAATTTTGATGGCATTGCTTTTTCTTCTTTACTGGACTATTTGTCATTTGCTGGCTGTTATAATTTGCCCAAAATAATAAACGGGAGCAGAATTAATTACCCCCGTTTACATATATTATACATCCAGGAATTTTTATACAAGTTCATTTAAAAAGTATTTCATCCTTCCCAGATACTTTTGTCCCAGTTCTTCTATTGTGCATTTTATATAATGTTTTTCATTAACTTTTGTATGCCTTTTATTCACTGTATTTTCCGTATATTTTTTATATCCTGTATTTTCTTCCTTTATTTTATTTCCTTTATCTTCTGTTATCTCTTCTATTTCCCCGCATTTATGGCAATGTGTTTTCCCTTCACCTGTAATTATATGCCATCTTCCGTTATTTCCACTGATAATATTATCTGTAACTTCAAGCCAGGTTTCTTTGTGTTCTTTTGTAAATATGCACTCTGCAAATGCCTTTAAATCAACTATTCTTGCCATAAGATAGTTTTCTGGTTCTTCTATTTCTGGTAAATCCAAATCCCAGAAGTTTGTTTCATTTATTTTTATAGCTGGAAAACCAAGCCTGGCAAGGTATTCTAATATTTCACACTGTACTTCTTTTTCAAATACGCTTTCAATTACTTCTGGCATTTCTTCACATAAATAAATAAAATATCCCTGGCATACACTGCTGCTATTCCATAATGTCAGTATATCCCCGTTACACGCCTGCATTTCTTCATAAAAATCCTGGAAATAGCTTTTATTATGCACTGTATAACATGTAAATTTTTCTGCCAGCCTGTTTTTGGTATACTTGGTTAAATCCGTTTTCTGGCTGTCCTTTAGCATATTATAGGGAATACATATTATTTTATTACCTGTATTTTCTATACTTCCTATACTTCCTGAAAGTTTAATTCCTCCTTTAAATTTTCTGACAGGATAAATACCTGTAAAACCATATGGTTTATATATTTCCTCTGATGCAGGCATAAGATAAGTAAAAGGCTTTCCCTGGCTGTACATAAAATTAAGTGCATTTTTAAGCACTGAGTCCATATAACCGCGCTTCCTGTATTCCTTAAGTGTGCAAACACCAGCTATATTATAAATTCCAGTTTCTTTTCCATTGACTATAGTATTGTATTGGTTAAGGTGCAGCATTGAAACTTCATCTGAGATAATTGTTATACTATTATTCCACCTGTTATTAAAATAATAATCTGTGTATTGTTTTGTATCATCAAAACACTCTGTCCACAACATATAGCACAAATCTTTTAGAGATTTCTGTTTCTCTGGCATTACCACCTTCGTATCAGACATACTTTATTCCCCATTCTAAATTTATCATACATTATTCTGGCTTTACCATATATTATTTATAAAACATTACTCTAAATTTACCATACATCATTTATAAAACATTCTTCTAAACCCACCATATACTATTTATAAAATATTTATCCAGAATTTAATTTATATTCTTTTGTACTTTTTTAAATGGTCTTCTTTAATATGTTTATACCCGAAACCCCGTTTTTCTATTAAATCCGCCAGCCTGCCGCTTACAATGCCTTGGGCTTCTTTGCAGTAAAAAAGGTTTTTAACCCTTTCTCTCTCCTCTTTTGCGTATCTTTCACCATTAATTGCAAATAACTCCAGTTCTTTTAAGAGCCCGTTAAAATCCCTTGCTTTAATGCCTGGCGTAACCTCTTCATATGGAAAATACATTTCCCTGTCTTCTGCAAGATATTCCTCATAATCATAACAGTAGAAAAGCAATGGCATACCAAGCAGCAGGTAATCTATATAAATACTTGAATAATCTGTTACCATTGCTTTTGTTTCCATAACAAGCCGCTGTATATCCATGTCCATGCCTGTTATATCAATAATATGCGGGTAACTGGAAAGCTCTTCTTTTTCATTTCTGTGGTAGAAATGTTTTTTTATTATAAAATAATATCCGTTTTCTTCAAGAAATATTTCTAGCCTTTCTAAATCAAAAAGTTTTGTAATTTCAATTTTCTGGTTTCCCTCTTTTCTGTGTGTAGGACAGTAAAGTATAATATTTTTTCCTGGAAAATAAGGTGCTGGCTTTTTTTTCTGGAAAAATATATCACTTCTTGGCTGCCCCAGGCATAGAACCTGTTCTTTACGTACCCTGAATGCACTCTGGTATATTTCTGTAAATACCTGGCTTGTTGCAACATAATACATATTGCCTAGTGGAATATTTATAAGAAAATCACGGAATTTCTGGACAGGGCTGTCCCAGTTTTTTTCATATTTATTATCATAACAGACTTTTTTAAGAGGTATGCCATGCCAGAGGTTGATTATTACAGCCCTTCCAAGAAATGTGTGCATAAGGTCACTTATACCATTGGAAACTACTGCATACTTTGCACGCAAATGTAACCATACAGCTTTAAAAGTCCCCCACATGTATACTTCATAGCCAAGTTCTTCTATCTGCTTTGCTGTTTCTTCATTTTTTGTAATCCATACTGCACGCAGGTTTTTATGTTTCTGCATTTCCAGAAATAACTGCATGGAATTATCTGCAAAACGTTCGCCAAGCCATGCACCAAATACACATATATGCCGGCTTCTTGGCATTAGCATTGAAATGTACATAACACAATACTTAAATGCAGTCTTTATCCCTTTATATATCTTATTTAACAATATGTTACCCTCCGTTTTATTAAAAGAATTATCCCCATAAAACCTGCATTATCTTACGTGCCAGCCCCTTTTTCCATGATTTAGTTGATATAAAAAATTCTGCCCTTTCAAAACATGTCATCCTGCATATGCCAGTATACCTGATTATCATAGCAAATTCAATAAACAGTGACTTTTCGGACATTGTGTCACCATATATCTGCAAGAAATAACGTGCCTGGTTTACTGACGCTATTACAGCTTCTTTGTATGCTTTCTTTCCATCCATAAGCCTTTTAAAAAGGTATAAAGGGCTTCTGCTTGCCTTCGCCCCTACACTGTTGCTGCCGTGCTGCCTGTAGCTTACAAGCGGTTTGTTTATAAAAGCTGTCCTGCCAAATATTTTAGCATATAGTGCTGCAAAATAGTCATGCATTATAACATTTGGATTTCCTGCAAATGGTGCAATGCCATTACAAAGCGGCTGGTTAAAAAGCATTGTACAACCTGTCACATTGTTTTGCAGAAGAAGCTGTTCAAGTGTTGCCTCACGCCTTATGCCTGAATAAGAAAACATAGATGAAGATATAACTTCCATATTTTCACTAGCCACTTCTACATCACTGTGTACAAGCAATGGTATACTGCTTCCATATTTTTCCTCAAGCTCTTTCATTTTATCCATGCAGATACTAAGCTTGTCCCTTTTCCACACATCATCCTGGTCAGAAAACATTATATATTCTGCATCAGAGGCATCATTTAAAAGCCTTGCAAAATTGCCCTTTGCATTTCCATATGCAGGTTTGTTAATATAAACCTTGACTTCATTTGCCACTCTTGAGGCAAAGTCCTCTAGTATCTGTACTGATTTATCACTGCTACAGTCATCACGCACGATAAGCCGCCATTCACTATAATCCTGCATACGTATTGATTCTAACTGCTCTTTTAAATATCTTTCCCCATTATAAACTGCCATAAGTATTGTTATCATGTTAATCTCCCTTTTTTCAATTAATATAATTGTATTCTAATACATTTCAGGAAAAAAATAAACACCTGGAAGTAAATTTTACATAAACTATTAAGGAATATAATAAACTGTAAATTTATAATTATACAAATATTCTATTATATACCACAGTATGGAGGACTGCCATGAATCATGTAGCATCTGCTATAAATTTAAACTATGCTATACGCCAGGGGCTTACAGGGCGTGGCATAGGCATTGCTGTGATGGATACCGGCATAGGCAGCCACCCTGACCTTACAGAGCCTGGGGGATGTCTTGCAGGATTTTTTGACACAGTAAACGGACATTCAAGTTTTTATGATGATAATGGCCACGGAACCCATATAGCAGGTATTATAGCCGGAAATGGTTCTGCAAGCAATGGGCTTTACCGCGGCATTGCGCCTGAAAGCCGTATATATATGGTTAAAATATTAAACAACAGGGGAGAAGGCAATACTGGCAATGTACTTGAAGGTATTAACTGGATTTTAAATAACCAGAAGAAATATAATATAAGAATTGTAAATATATCTGTAGGAAGTACAAGAAATAAACATTTTGATGAAAATTCACCTCTTGTACTTGGTGTAAATAAACTGTGGTCAGCAGGCATTGTGGTTCTTACAGCAGCCGGTAACCACGGTCCTGGCCCTTATTCCATAGGTGCACCTGGCAACAGCCGAAAAATTATAACTGTAGGCGCTTCTGATGTTATGCAGTATGGCAATGGAAGGGACTATTCAGGGCGTGGCCCGACAAATTCATGTATAAAAAAACCTGATATTGTTGCACCTGGTTCAGATGTTATAAGCTGTATGCCTGCCAGCAAAATGGTATTCCCAGCATTTAATAAATATTTTAGCAGGGAAAACCAGCTTAAACAGTATTATAAAGCACGCAGCGGGACTTCTATGTCGACGCCTGTAGTCAGCGGCTGTATTGCACTGCTTCTGCAAAAACATCCTGAAATGACTAACAGGGATGTAAAACTCCATCTGCGCAACACTGCATACGACCTTGGATATTCCCACTCACGGCAGGGATGGGGGCTTATACAATGCAACAGGCTGCTTGCCTGATATGCCTTGGCTTTGTTTTAAAATAAAACTGCACCTGTACAATGCAGGTGCAGCGTATAATAGCAGATATAATGCTATATTGTATCCGTATCTTTAAATCAGATATTTATTGTATTTGGCGTAGTGCTGTTGCTTCCTGTTTTCTCAGCAATAATTTCATCCAGCTTCTTAATAAATTCACCCATCTCATTTTTAGAAAGCTGTGCATCAGCGCCAAGCCCTTCACCTTTTTTCATCATGTCTTCATTAATAAGTGATGAGAATATAATAACTGGCAGGTCTTTTAATTCTGGGTCTTCCCTTATAAGCTTTAAAAGCCTGTGCCCATCCATCTGTGGCATCTCTATATCTGTAACAACACATGCCACATTCTGTTTTACTATCCCTTGCTTCTTATACTGTTGCAATATATTCCATAATTCAAGACCATTGTTGCATGGCATAAGCCTTGTATATCCAGCCTTTGTAAGGCCATCATAAATAAGAGTGCTAAGAAGCTGTGAATCTTCTGCATAAATAATAGGCGCATTATTTGTTTTTCTTTCACCAAGCTTGTCAACGTCTGAAAGATTAATGCCAATTTCTGGTGATATATCTGCTACGATTTTCTCAAAATCAATTAACATTACAAGTTTGCCATCAAGGTTAATAATACCTGTTGCAACACTGTTACTGCCATTGCTTACCATGCTGTCAGGCTTAATAATCTGTGACCAGTTCACCCTATGTATCCCTACCACACCATGTACATGGAAGCCTGAATTACAGTCATTAAAGTTGGTAATAAGGAACATATCCTTTTGTTCATCTACCCTTTCTTCCATTCCAAGGCATCTTGCCAGGTTCACTATAGAAATTGTTTCACCCCTTGTACTAAATGCCCCTTCAATATTTGGATGTCCGTTTGGTATAGGCGTTAAGGTTCTGTATGTCATAATTTCCTTAACTTTTGCTACGTTTATGCCATAAAAATTACCTGCTATTACAAACTCTAAAATCTCAAGTTCATTAGTACCACTTTCCAATAAAATATTAGTATCCATAACTTTCCTCCGTCCTTTATATATTATTATTATTTTACTATAGCCAAAGTATATTTGCAAGGGAATATATAATTACTTCTTGCCTGCTTAATAATCTTTTGTCCAGCAGATACTGTTCTTTAAGAATACCAGCTATAAATTCATGATGTTATTTGACATATATTAAAAAGAATAGTACAATAGCGCCTAAAGCATATATAAAACTTCTATTTTGTGCAAAACTAACCATATACGGCCTGCGTATCTGGAAATACTAAATTTTATTTGGAGGATTTATGCAAAATATTATACTTATTGGTATGCCTGGTGCTGGTAAAAGTACAGTTGGCATTGTACTTGCAAAGGTACTTGGTTATAAATTTATTGATACTGATTTAGTTATACAGGAAGACCAGGGCATGCTTCTTCACAATATTATAGAGAAATATGGCACTAAAGGATTTAATGTTATTGAAAATAATGTTATTAGTTCTATTAAAACAGATAAATCTGTTATTGCAACTGGTGGAAGTGCAGTTTATGGAAAAGAAGCAATGCAGAATTTAAAGTCTTCTGGTAATATTCTGTATCTTGAACTTCCATTTAATGAAATAAAAAACAGGCTTGGCAACCTTGAAAAACGTGGTGTTTCAATCGAAAAAGGACAAACTCTGGAAATGTTATATAATGAAAGAATACCTTTATATGAAAGATACGCCGATATAACTATACACTGCCACAAATTACAAATACGTGAAATTATTAATATTATAACCAGGAAACTCGGTATTTAGATAAACTATTTCTATGCCCGCCAGAAAATATTGTGTACTGGCAGGCATAAAAAACTCTCTGTTAAAACTATATTTTATAAATTAAAATATAATTATTAACAGAGAGTTTTTTAATACTGGTATATTCAAAACTGTATACTGGTTATTACAGACTTCCTCTAATTAAGCAAGCTTCTAACCATCTCATGGTCAAGCCCGCGGTCTATTAGTGACAGCCAGCTCAACACTTTGCAGTGCTTACACCCCTGCCCTATCTACCTCGTCGTCTCCAAGGGACCTTGATGGATTGCTCCATGGGATATCTAATCTTAAGGGGGGCTTCACGCTTAGATGCCTTCAGCGTTTATCCCGTCCAGACTTGGCTGCCCTGCTGTGCTACTGGTGTAACAACAGGTGCACCAGCGGTCTGTCCAGCCCGGTCCTCTCGTACTAAGGCCAGCCCCTTTCAGATATCCTGCGCCCGCGCCGGATAGGGACCGAACTGTCTCACGA
>CAJTRU010000010.1:0-12447 GCA_910579085.1 uncultured Lachnospiraceae bacterium
CCTGTTCCTGGCTGGCAGCATACATTTTAACAGCATATTTTTTAATGCTGCTTTTCCCTGCATCCTGTGCATCTGCATCCCCTCCCCTGGTATTCTGTTCCTGTGCCATCTGGTATAAGCACATCATTGTCATTATCTTTAGTTTTTGAAAGCTCTTTTTCAATCTGTCCTAATATCTTTTTTGTTTCAATTGCTGAACAGGCAGTAACAGCCATTGAAATAACCGCAGCCGCTGCATATACAGCAGTTAACATTAATGTACAGTCCATATTGGCAACACCTCCCGTTCTGTTTTTAATTAAAGAAAAACATTATATGAAAATTATTTTTCCATTGCTTCTGTTTCATGTTCTGCCCATTCCCTGTATTCCTTTATATCATTTTCTATGACAGAAAGGGTTTTTGAAATACTTTTAAGTACACTGGCATCCTTTACTTTGCACAGCCTTTCTTTATGTCTTTTTAAATTTTCTATATGGTCTTCAACAAGAAGTTCAAAGTCTGATGCAACAGCATATAACTCATGTACTGGTTTCATCTGCAACACCCCTGTCTATTGCCAGCCCGCATATATAACAATATTCCAGTGTTGAAAGCACAAGCTTACTGTTACATACTGGACAAGTCCCTGTAACTGCAAATGCTTTACCATTAAAAGTTTTTACCTTTGCTTCGTTTAATGGCTTTTCTGGTTTCTGTTTTTCTACTGCTTCCAGACATTCCCCAACTGTGCCAATCTTTTCATAATCCTTTAGTTTGCATATTGCACCATATAAAGCCTTTGGGACTTCCTTTATATCATAAGTATAAAGGCCCCATTCACCATCTGGTTTCTGCCATGTAAATTTTTCCATTCCCTTTTATGCCTCCTCATGCCATACTGTCATGCCCCTGGCTAACGCATAGCCATATTCACGGTTTGAACCAAGGGACTCATCCCAGCCTTTTAACATATAGATGTGGCTGCACATGCTAAGAATGGTTATTGACATATTCATATACTGCCTGTGTGTTGTGCCCACAGGAAGAAAAGAGTTAATTTTAGCTGGATTGATAACAGAACACCCAGCCTTTTTTAATTCCTCCTCTGCTGCCCCAAAACGTTCCAGGTAATCTTCTGTCCCTGTTACAGGGCCGCTTATATAAATTTTTATTTCCATTCCTGTTTCCTCCATCATGTTAATACAGGCTTCTGGCAACATCCTGTATTATTGCCACGCCAGAATCTGCTTCAATGTTTACTGTTTTAAAATGCCCGTTTCTGTACCATATAGTTACCTTTTCCTGGTTTTTGCTAAGCGCAACGTCTAATATGTTTTCCCCTGCCCTTGTTATAATTAAAACTTCTTTCAGGCGTCTTACAATCTCTTCCTTGTTTTCCAAGCCGTACCACCTCTTTTTATAAAATTCTTACCAGATGCACTTTTAAGCCTCCCCAATCCTTCCGACCCCACAATCAAATATGTCCACTTGTCTTTCCTCCCACATGAACTGTTCTTCTTTGTTGTGAATACTTGTTTTTGTGAGTCCGTTCCATTTATTCCCTATCAGATTAGGCGTATTTTCCAGTTCTAACAGCTTGTCCCATAAATCCCTGTGGTTATTCCTTAAATACCTTAATTCACAGTCTCTTGCATTTGGGCAGAACCAGCAGCCGCCCCTTTTTGTGAAATTGTAAACAGGTGACAACAGCCCATATTTTTTACAAAGATTAAACGCCATCTGCTCTGTATACCCATATTTCTGTAATAATGATGTCTGGTTTTCCGTTTTAACAACCCTGTCAAGCCTGGCTGGTTCATCAGTGGCAATCCCTATGTACTGGGTAAACTCTTCATTAAAGCTTTTAAGATATTTTTTTATAGGATGCACCTTGCAGCTTCTGTTCACCTGGCACTTGCCTGCCATTGGGAAACCAGTCCTTAAACCGCTTCCAAAGCGTTTCCCTCTTGCTGGCTCTCTAAGAAAAATGTCCATATAGCTTAATCCAGAATGGAGTATTTTAACCTCATACCCCCAGCTTTTAAATAATGGAATACATATGTTTCTGATAAAATTTATATGTTCTGGCAGTTCCCCGCTTATGTCTTTATCAAACATGACCTCTGAAAATATGATAAGGTCAAGCGGTTCTTTGTTTTCATGCGCTAAAATTATGCTTGCGGTGCTGTCCTTGCCACCACTCCAGCTTGCTATATACTTCATACCAGCCCCCTTTCCAATGCCTCCTGGTATTTTTGTGTTTGTATCCACAAAATTTTCTTTTAATCCCCTGGTGGCTTCAAGGGAAGAACCAGACCAACCACCTTTCCATATCTTGTAAACACAACATCTTTTATTCCGTCTTCTATTTCTACTGAATGACATTTACACCCATCAAACATTTTTACGTATTTATTATTAAGCCAGATTTTGTCACCTGTTTCTTTATTTTCAAAAAGCCTTGCAGTTTTTCCTGTAAGTATCAATGCCTCTTCCTTTAACTTTACTGGCTTAAGCAGTTTTTCTATTTTATCTGCGCTGTATTTTTCCATTCTGTCCTTTGGAAATTCTTTGATTTTGGAAATATCAATAAGGCAGTCTTTTTCTTCTATGTAAACTATGAAATGTCCCTCGGTAAACATGACTGTACCATTTACCTTCCCTGCCATATATTTCCCTGTTTTTATTGCTTTGATTTGCACTTTGTTTTCAATTAACATATTTACCACCTGTCTTTCTTCTGCCTGTGCCTCCTGGCATATCCTCCAAGTTCCAATATTATGCGTAACCTCTATAAAGTTTTGCTTCTCCCTGCTATTGCAATTTATGCCCTGACAGATTAACTGCCAGGGGTTTGTGTGCGTTTTTTTATATAAAAATGTCGAGAAAGAAAGTAAATATAATAAATATTGGTGAGCTGAAACGTTTTATGCGGCATGGCACGCACACAGGCCATGCCTTAATGCCCCTGGTACTTCTGACGGTATCAAGGGTAAGTTATTGACTCTGGCAAGCACATGTGCTATACTACAAATGCTTATTGTTCCGAAGGCATACAAGAGACCGTTGTATTTTCTTTTATGCCTTTATTACAAGCTATATCCATATCTGTTACTTTTCCAGCATGTAATACTACGTGCTTTTTTTCTTTTTCAAACATCCTTATACAGTCACTAACTGTCAGACTGTCCATATCCATAGTTTATGCCTCCTTCCTCCAGCGTTACCATTTCTATCTCTGCAAACCTTGCAGCATTAATAAAATATGCCCAGCGGCTTTCCCCTGTCTTTATTGCATAACCCCAAGGAAAAACCCCCTGCTGTAACCCGCTCCTGACAGTCTGTACACCCATGCCAAGCAGCTTTGCTGCATCTTCAACAAGAAGCCTGTCCACCCTGTGTTTCTTTGATGCTTCTTTTGCAAGGATAGCAGCATCAGGCGGGTGGCTTGAAAAATAATCACTTTTAAGCCCAAGTGACATGGCAATTTTTTTCTGCCTGTCTTCTGCTGGCACGTTTTTCCCTGACAGATACTGGCTTATAGAACTTTTGCCAATGCCTGTCATTCCTGACAACTGCTTCTGGTTAATTCCTAAATCCTGCATTGCCCTTTCTAATTTTTCTTTAAAACTGGTTTCATTATCCATTTTGCGCTGCTCCTTTACATCTTTTGCTTAACCTTTCTCTTCATAACATAAACAGGTTTCCTCTGGTGCTGGATTTCTCTTTCCATTACGCTTTCTGGCTGGTACTCTGCAAATACAATGCCCTGCATATATAGTATGGAAATTTCCATGCATGTCCCTGCAATAATACTGGATATAATTTCTACAATGTCTGCAATCTTTTGGTTTCGGCTTGTCTTCACATAATATCCTTATTATTTCTTTTAATTTCTGGTTCTCTGCTTCCAGTTTTGAAACTTCATTTGATAACATTATTGCATCCTCCTATTTAGTATTTATTAGACACTAAATAGAGTATAATTTACATCTTGTAATTTGTCAATATCTAATAGCAACTAAATAGACCCTATACATAATTTCTTATTTAGTGTTAAAATGATACTAAAAAAGGAGAATTATTTATATGCCTGCTAAAATACCAAACAGAACTGCCACCCAAATCAGAGTAGATGAAACTACTTACCAAAAAACAAAAATTATTGCCAAACTTGAAAGCAGAAACACCAACAGCCAGATTGAATATTTTATGAAACTTGGCGTTGAAGCTTATGAGAAAGAACATGGAACTATAATTCTTTCGGATGAACTGTAACATCTGCTTCCCATAGCTTTTTTCCCTGTTCAAGCAAAATAATAAGAAATGCGTTTTTAGCTATTCCCATTTTACTGGCTTCCTGCTCTATGTAATTATGTATACCTGCTGGAAGCCTTATTTGTGTTGATATAATATCTTTCTTTTTTTCTTCCATTATTTTTATTTCTTTTCCCCTTTAGTTTTAAACTCTGTTGTATGTATTGATATTGTAAACTGTTTTAAACTATCTATCCTTAAACTGGATATCCATATATATGCTGCCAGCCTGTAGGAACTCACAGCAGACTAATAATATGTTTTTTTAGCAGAAAAATAACTGCATCCCTGGAATAGTGCAGGGTTCTTATTAAACTTCCTTGATTTCCTGTTTTTACAGATGTATTTATAACTCTTTTCACATCTGTAATATTTGCAATGTCCACAAAATTTATTGTCCATATATGCCTTCCTTTTTTATTCCATCTGGCAGAACCATCTATCAAAGGGTATTACTTATAGCTGGCATTGTATCAGAATGTTCTTCCAAAGCCTTGCATATACTGATAGCAAGTCCATACTGTCCAAGCCCTGCAAGTGTGCAGGCATTATAAAAAACGCTTGTGTAAATTAAAGTTTCTGGTCTAAGCGGAACTCTGAGCAGCCTTGCTCTTGTTTTTTTGATTATTGCTTCACACTCTTCTTTTTGCATATCCTGTCCTCCTTTCATCACCTCTTATTATCACAATTTTATGAAACCAGCATTATTAGATGGTTTGCTTAAACTTGATGGCAGTTTTAATCTTAGTGGTTTCTACTGTCCATTATGTGTTAAATCTAATAATGCTGATGATACCAAAGAAAGACTTTTAAAAGTGCAAGTCCTGTCCCTGCCATATTTGTTCTTGAATTTCACCTATCAATGACTTATAATATCTTCACAGGCTGTTGCAGCAGCCAAGTACATAGAAAGGGGATTTATTCATGTATTGTACTATCAAATGCCATTGTGGATGTTCTGTTTCTTTGAATGAAAAAAACATCAAAAATATTTCGGGTTTTAACTGCCCTGTATGTAACCAAATACTTGACACAGAATACATTGATAAAATCAAGCAATGCCAGATACTTATAAATGAATGTAAAAAAGTTAAGCATAAAAAAACTACTTCTAATGGTTTTGCAGATGCTTCTTCTGATTTTTATATCACTTTTGAGTTCTAAGTTCACATGAAACTTTTGCTAAATCCTGCATACATTCAAGTATCTCTTCTATTTGTGAGTATGTAGGATTTTTTGTTTCATTCAGTATTACATCCATTGCCTTTACAGAAACTTTATATGCTTCCTTTCCAAACCATTTCTTTTCAATGTCCAATTCTAATGCTCCTCTCTTGGTATTATGCCTGGTGTTATCCTATCTTCTGGCATTTTGGGTTTTAAAAAATAGTCAATATTAACTTTTAATGCCCCACATACTAAAGCATGTCTTATTCCAGTAACTTTCTTGCTTTTCTGTTTCCGTTATCCTATAATATGCTTACAGGCTGTTCCAGCAGCCGAGTACATATGAAAGGAGTAAATCAAATGCCTACAGAACGTTGTGATAACTATGATACTTGTAAAAAATATGCTATATATGGCAAATGTGAACGCGAATGTAACCAATTTCCTTCTCTTGATTCATTTTGTGATGTACATGAAAAACAAATTATCAACATTCTTTCTAGCATCGACGAGAAGCTTGAGCTGCTTCTTGGCACCAAGCAAGATACATAAGCATCTTTGCAATTTCTGTCATTGCTTGTGATGTTTCAACCAATTCATGAACAGTGCAGTCAGTATTTTGTGTACGCTCGAAAAGCAGTTCCATTTGCTTTTCGAGCATCTCAGACATTCTTTTTTTTATTTCCACTGGCATATACATAGTACCTCCTTGCTTAGTTAAATATTTTGAACTTGAATATCAAAAAAATATTCCTGCATGTCATCCCCTGAAATGTCTAACAGTTCCATTGCTTTGCATATATCAGACTGTTTCCACGACACCTTTCCACATATTTTAAGTGAAAGTGTTCTTTCAGACCAGCCCATAGCTTTAGCAAATTTAACCTGACAACCATATTTTTCTACAATTCTGCCACGTAATTTATCATAATTGAATGCCATTGTATAGACCTCCTTTCCGTTCAAATGTTTGAACTAGGTACATCATAACATCTATTTTTTGTTAAGTCAATGCTTAAATTCAATATCTTTAACTATTTTTGTTATTACCATTGAACTTTTATTCGCCATATGGTACAATTTTTATTACAAAGGAGGTACATCATGGTGAAACGAATTAGTACATCAGAAAGACTAAACTATATTATGAATAAAAATAATTTAAAACAAATTGACATTCTGAACTTATCACGGCCATTTTGCGACAAATATAATGTAAAAATGAACAAATCTGATATAAGCCAGTACGTTTCAGGCAAAGTTGAACCTAGCCAAGAAAAACTAGTAGTTTTGGGAATGGCTTTAAAAGTGACTGAATCATGGTTAATGGGTTTTGACGTTCCAATGGAACGGAAAGACATGCCTGAAAATGCTATTTCTTTACATGAATATGACAATATCAAAAAATACCGTAACCTAGATGAACAAGGCAAACTGCATGTTGATACAGTCCTTGGCTGGGAAACAGAACGGATTAAGGAGCTTTCCAGACAACATAAACAAGATGTAAAAACACAAAAAACAACGCCACCATTTCGGATAATACAGTATTACCAGCGTCTTGCTTCTGCTGGCAAAGGTGAATATCTGTTTGATGATATCCCAACAGATACTATCAAAGTGAAAAATACACCTGTTTCACGCAAAGCAGACTTTGTCATTGGTGTTAATGGCAACAGCATGGAACCAGATTATTATGATGGCGAAAAAGTATTTGTCGAAAAAACTACTGACCTTGAAACTGGGGAAGTTGGTATTTTCGTCCGTGGGGAAGAATGTTTTATAAAAGAACTTGGAAAAAACGGCTTAATCTCAAGGAATAAAAAATACCCATTAATAACCTCGTCAGAAGATATAAAAGTTGTCGGGAAAGTAACAGGTAAAGTTGAAGAATTATTATAGAAAGGTGGGATAATAAATGCCAACAATAAGCATGTTTTATGGTATTTTAATAAAAATGTATAAAGAACAGGGAGGAAAACATAATATTCCCCATATACATGCCGAATATGGGGAATATGAAGCAGTTTACTCTTTAGATGGTGAACTGGTTGAAGGTGAACTGCCACGTAAACAGAAGAAACTTACCGAAGCATGGATAGCATTACATGAAGATGACCTGAAAGCAAACTGGAAACTTCTACAGGCTGGTGAACAGTTTTTTAAAATTAATCCATTACAATAGGAGGTTGCTATTATGCTAAGACCGAAACCAATAGAGGTAAAACCTCTTAAAAACTACTTGCTGTATTTAATTTTTGATAACGGAGAAAATAAGATATTTGATGTAAAACCATTAATTTCTGGCAGCTGGTTTGGTGAACTTAAAAACGAAAATATTTTTAATACTGTTAGAATATCTGGAAATACAGTTGAATGGATAAATGGGCAGGATGTATGTCCAGATGATTTATATTATCTAAGCAAAAACAGTACCAAAACCATAAAATAAAAATGTGCCTGGCTTTTAATGCTGTATAATAGGAGGCTTATAAAATGTATAAATATGAACGTATTATTTACTGGTCTGATGATGACAATGCTTTTATTGTAGAAGTACCAGAACTTCCTGGATGTATGGCAGATGGTGCAACTGTTGAGGAAGCAGTTGCAAACGCTGAAACCATTATCAAAGAATGGATTGAAACTACAAAAGAAAGAGGGCTTGAAGTGCCAGAACCCAAAGGGCGGCTTATGTATGCCTGATAACCCATCATATATAAGGAGGTATATATTATGGAGTATGTTATAAATTTCACCTGGGACAATGAAGCGGAGGTATGGACTGCTACCAGTAATGACATTCCCGGACTTGTACTGGAATCTGGTTCATTTGATGCCCTGTTGGAACGCACCCGTTTTGCTGTACCAGAACTTATCAGTCTGAATTCTTCAAAGAACCAGTCTTTTTCACTTACATTTAAGTCAGAACGGCACGAAAGGATGGTTCTGTAATGGCTGAATACGAAAAGAAAGTACGTAAAATCCTGTCACAGAATGGCTGTACTTTCCAACGGCGTGGGAAGGGAGACCATGATATATGGTACAGTCCTGTTACAGACAGGCATATAACCGTTGATACTAAAATAAAATCAAGGCATACCGCAAATGCAATCTTAAAACAAAGTGGCATTGATTATAAGTTTTAAATCTAAAAATTTCCTGCCTGGTGGTGCAGGCAGGAAAAATCGCACAAGTAATAACTGGTTTCAATCCACATTCACATTGTATTGAATGGCATATTTATATTATACCATTCCAGTCTTTAATTTTCAATAAATTTTGCCCTGTTTTTACTGTTACAATTAAACCAGGGCAGCACAAGAAAGGAATGATTGAAATGAACGGCGGAACGAGGAAAAGAGGCTCTACATGGTCATATTATTTTGACCTTGGCAAAGCAGATGGAAAAAGAAAGAAAAAAGAAAAAGGCGGTTTCCGTACCAAAAAAGAAGCAGAACAGGCACTTGCTGCTGCCATCAATGAATATAACAATGCTGGCCAGGTATTTGAACCTTCTGATATCATAGTTTCTGATTACCTGGAACAGTGGTACAGCCTGTTCTGCAAGCCAAACCTTAAATATAATACACAGGTCGGGTATTTACGCATTATAGAAGGACATCTTAACCCAAAGTTCGGGCATTACAAGTTAAAAGCACTTAACCCTGCCATATTGCAGGAATATGCCAACAGCCTGAAATTAAACGGATATTCTAAAAGCCATATAACTGGAATACTTACAGTGTTCCAGTCTGCACTGGACTATGCTGTTGAACCGCTCCACTACATAAGCCACAACCCCATGAAGCCAGTACGTTTCCCGAAAATAGAACGCAAACCAAGGGAACGCATAATCCTGGATTTAGAAGAATGGCAGCGTATCATTAACAGGTTCAGGGACACCAGGTATTATATCCCGCTTATGGCTGGGTTTTATACAGGGCTTCGTATCAGTGAAGCTTTTGCACTTACATGGGATGACATAGATTTTAATAAAAGGACACTTACAGTAAACAAACAAGTAGTAAAACGCAATTTTGGTGCTGATGTGCGCAAGGTTGTAGAGCAGAAAGGAAAACGTGAACAGCGCTCATCATGGTATTTTACAACACCAAAGACTGCATCTTCTGCCAGGACTGTCCCTTTCGGTGATACACTTTATGAAGCACTTAAAGCAGAATATACAGCACAGAAAAAAAATGAAGTCCAGTATGGTGAATTTTATACAATACACGTGTTAAAAAAAGAAACAGACGAAAAAGGCAATGACATGTACAGGATTGTGCCAGTACAGAAATGTGCCGCCAGCCAGCTTCCACGTACCAGGCTGGTATGCATTGATAAAAATGGGCAGTATACTTCAACAGATTCATTCAAATACTGTTCCAGGGTTATACATAATGAATTACAGCTTGCTTTTGACTACCATTCACTAAGACATACACATGCAACCATGCTTATTGAAGCAGGGGCAAATATAAAAAATGTACAGGTGCGCCTTGGACATGCAAATATCCAGACAACATTGCAGACCTATGTACATGATACTGAAAAGATGGCAGAACAATCCGTTGAACTCTTTGAACAGGCTGCTGCCATTAAATAAATTTAAACCAGGTAGTTTATCCCAGAAAACAGGGCTGCTACACAAAAAGTTCAATGTGTACAGCCTTATTTTTGTATTTCAGGACACTTTTTAAAATATGGGTGGCAAATACATAAAACTGCCACCACAAATTTCTTGTAAATCCTTATTTTATACGGTTTAGCAGACAAATTGTTTCAACATGCCCCGTCTGCGGAAACATATCTACACAACACAGTCTCCTGATACTATAACCATATTTTTGCAACTCTGTAATATCTCTTGCCAGACTTGTTGGTTTACAAGAAATATAAACCATTTCTGGAATTTTTATTTCTTCACATATTTTCTTTAATGCTTTAGGATGTACCCCTTCTCTTGGTGGGTCAAGTATTATAAAACCAGGCTTCTCATCAATTTCTTCCAGAACCTTCAATACATCACCTGCTATAAATTCACAATTTTTAAGTCCATTATATTCTGCATTTTGTCTTGCTGCTTCTACTGCTTCTTCTACTATTTCAACACCTGTTACCTTTTTTGCTACAGGTGCAATTATTTGTGCTATTGTACCAGTCCCGCTATATAAATCAAAAACTATTTTATCTTCTAAAAAATTATCTGTTTCAATATTCTGTGTTTCAATTTCTTCTAAATTATTATCTGTATTAATTTCCATATTACCTTTTAAAATATTTCCAGAGATGCCCACTGAAGCAACATCAATATTAATTTCCCCAGTATTTTCTTTTAAAACTTTATTTATATTTTTTACTGTATTTTCTTGATTTTTTCCTTCTGGTATACATATACTATCTTCCTTTTCAAAATCCCCTGTACCATACTGTATGCCATAAATTCCCATAAGATTTCCCATTCCGTAAGCTGGTTTTCCGTATATGTAATTTCTTGCACAGCTATACAGTACTTCTGCGCCTTTTGTATTTGTCTGGAAAAATGAAAACACTGATATCCTGAATTTAAGTCCAAGTATTTCCTCTGTAATCCAGTCTTTTCCAAAAATAATATGTGTTTCATCACTTTTTACTACATCGCCAAGACCATTATTTATAATATGGAGAAAACCTGTAATCCTGCCTTCAAGTTGAAGATGCTGAAGCTCAGTCCCAAGTTCATAAAGACAATTTTTATAGTTTTCACTTTTTTCAGATTTATCAATATTATCTGCACTCTGTTTATCCTGAGTTATATTATTTTTGTCCTGTTCCCTAAGGCAAATATTATTACAAGATAAATTATCCCCAGGCTTTTCATTTCTTTTCTGTATACTTGTATTTGTACTATCTTCTGGAGAATTATGCATATCCATATAACTGGCATTTTTATAATCTATAACGTTATAGAATGTATTATTGCTATCTATACTGCATTTGTCTTGTACTATACTTCCATCTTCTCCACACATGTAATTTTCCAGTCCTGATGCTGTTACAAGTGCAACAAGTATTTCGCCTGTTGATGCTGAACGGCGTATAAGCAAATGGCGCAATATGCCCGTATGTGTATTTTTATTATAATGTGGTATATTTCTCTTAAAAAAATATTCCCTTATACAATCTAAGATTTTAGAATAATCATTATTTACAATCCTGCATCCAGATGCATTTATTATATCATGTATGCTTCCTTTTTTATGAAGTCCAAGCGACAACGGGCCTCCTTTGTATTCATCGCCAAATGAAAACTCCATTTTATTCCTATACCCCCATATGCAAGGACTTGGAAATATTCCATCAAAAATATAAGAATTTTCTCCAGCTACACCGTTAATAAGTTTTAATACCTGGTTTTTCTTTAATTCAAGCTGGGCTTTGTATGGCAATGTCTGGTAGCTGCATCCGCCACATACACCAAAGTTTGCACATTCAGGTTTTGCTGTTTCAAATGAAGATTTATTAATAACTTCAAGCAGACGCCCTTTACATTTTCCAGCACGTGCTTTTTGTAAAATATACCTTACTGTCTGTCCTGGAAGTGCGCCTTTTACTATAACATAATGTTCATTTACAATACCATCTTTATTTGTTTCTTTTGTTAAGACTACTCCCTTATCTGGAAAATTAATATCTATAACAGTACCCTCATATATTTGTCCCTTTTTCATATATCCCCCGTCCAGATTTTTTACTTTATTTTTATGGCTGTTACAATACACATGCCTTTAACTGCCCTGTAATCCTTCTTAATAAATATTTTTTAATATAAATTATTTTTATTAATTAACCGTTATTATTTCATTATTATTATTTAACTGTTATTATTTAACCGTTATTAATTAATTTTTATTATTTATTCTACTTATATTACCTAAATAGCTTTCTTAAAAATTTCTACTATATAACCAGTTTTTATTCTATTATTAAATTTTGTTA
>CAJTRU010000010.1:12457-41338 GCA_910579085.1 uncultured Lachnospiraceae bacterium
CCATTAACCTTTATTGTATAATAAATTTAATTAATTATCTGTTCCATTTAATTATTCTGGCGGCTAATGGCAGCCAGGCTTTTTATATCAATTATATATATGCAAAAAAACTGCTTTAAGCATTTTATTGCCTGGTCTGCCCTTTCAATTCCAACAGTAATTAATTAATAGTTGAAACGTTTCCCAGTACTACTAATTTATTGGCAAATTCACTTATGCTTGCTAGTGCATTTCCTACTTCTGGCTGGTTTAAGTTCCCTTCTATATCTACAAAAAACCTGTATTCCCAGTTTCTGTTTTCTATTGGCCTTGACTCTATTTTAGTAAGGTTTAAACCATTATAATAGAAATTTGACAGCATGTTATAAAGTGCTCCCGCCTGGTGTTTTATTTCAAATGAAAGGCTGATTTTACCTGCATCTGGCAAAAATATTTTCTGGTTAGAAATTATTATAAAACGTGTATAATTCATGCTTTCATGGTTTACCTGCTCTTTTATTATATCAAGCCCGAAAATCCCTGCTGCACGTGTACTTGATATTGCCGCCTGGGATTTATCTGCATCTTCTGCAACTTTTTTTGCTGCTGCAGATGTGCTTGAATATGTCTTAGTTGAAATCTGTGGATGGTTTTCAAAAAATTTTGAACATTGCATAAGTCCCTGCGGATGGGAATACACGGTTTTAATATCTTCAAGTTTTGTTCCAGGCACACCAACAAGTGCCTGTTCAACTTTTATAACATGCTCTGCTACTATCGTTATATCATAATCAAGAAGTAAATCATAAATATCCGCAATCCCGCCTGTTGAAGTATTCTCAATAGGAAGTACACCAAATTTTGCTTCACCATTGGCAACCGTTTCCATTACTTCCTTGAAAGTATTTTTATTTATTGCTGTTATATCCTTGCCAAACACCTCTTCCATAGCCTGCTCTGTATAAGCGCCGTGTTCACCAAAACACACTACCCTTGTATCAGAATCAGTGTTAAATGAATTTACCTGGCGGAAAATCTGTTTTAATTCATTTTCAGTACCAAGAACCTGGTACTGGTACTTGCGGCTTATTGACATAATCTGCCTGAACAAATCTTCTATTCCTGTTTTATTAAATTCATTATCTGAAAGACCTCTTAATGTTTTTAACTTTTCTTCTTCACGTACAGGGTCATAAACTTTTTTCCCCGTACTTCTCTTATATGCTGCTACATCTGTGGCAACCTTCATTCTTTCCTCAAATAATTCTGCAATCTGTCTGTCTATTTTATCAATTTTATCTCTGCTTTCTTTCAAATCAACAACCATTTTACCACCATTCCCTGTATTTATAATTTCTTTTTTACTTATTGTTTTAATATTTCTATCTTTCCAGAAAAATGCTCCCGTTGCATAAAATCTGAAATACATTGCATATTCCAGAATAAAATTTAAGTATATAATTTCCAAAATGGAATTTACATTTACTTAAAAGTCCTGCAAATAAAAAGTATTTACTTTGGTAACGTCATTTCATTATTCATTTTTATAAATCCGTATTTCTCATATAACGGTCTCCCCATATCAGTTGCTTCTAGTGAGATATCTGTAATACCCTTATTTTTAGCATCATTAACCAACATATCTAATGTTTTAGTGGCAATCCCCTTTCTTCTGTATGCAGGATTAGTGTACATATTCATTATATAAGCCTTATTTCTGCTTGGATTGTGATAAGTTGGCATTACTTGGAAGAAACTGGCACCACCAGCTCCAACAAAACGTTCTCCATCAAAAACCAAATATGCAATATGGGAACCATCACAAAGAGCTTTTTGGTAATAGTTGCAGGCCTCTTTTTCTATTTCTCCCATATCAATATCATCAGATAATTTATTAGCTGCCCTTAATACCTCTATCCTTGTTTTTGTTAAGGTATTTATATCCTCAGGCGTTGCCCGTTTGTATACTAAAGCCACACTGTGTTTCCTCCTGCAAATCCTGGTTTATATACTTAAATTATTATATTTTTATCTGCCATCTATCTATAATACATATTTACAGGTTTATTTTCAATAGATGCACAATTCTGAAAATGGAGTAATATTTTCTTTTTTACTTGTTATTTTTATCTGTTTTCTTTTTATCCTTTCTAGTTTTATCATTTTACCTTTTTTATACTCTGTCTTCCATCTAATATTTTTCTAAATATTATCTTATACATCTAGTATATAATTATCTGTAAAGTTTCCCATAGAAAAACTGCTCCTGGAAGTAAATATCCCCTAAAATTTTTTCATCAGGTATATCAGTGCCATCAAGTGATACAATCCACTTATCTTCTACATCATTGAACCTGTGTAATACAGCTATTACTTTTCCCTTATATGTATCTAATGGCTTGTCTGTGCCAAATACATAAACATCTTGTTCAGCCCCGTCTTCTGCAAAAACACCTTCTACATAGCCATAATTTATGGGATATATCATTTTTTTATTTCTTGGATGTTGTGAACCAAGAGGACGGTCAATCCTTCCTGAAACTATTTTGCCAGTAATGTTGCTGTAATCTGGCTTATATGTACTGTCTGGCATATATTCTTTAAATACATAAAAAAAGTAGTCCAGCGTTTCTACAAATTCACCATTATCATACATCTGTTTAATTTCTTCTGGTAATGCCCAGCGGCAGTCTTCTACTTCCGAAGTTGTTGCATTTCCAAGTGATAGCTCTCCATCATATTCAAAAAGCCATACATCCATTATATCATTGAATTTCTTTCCATCAATTTCACCACGTATTTTACTAAATACCAGTTTTCCACTTTCTTTTTGCAAGTTAATTCCAACTTCTTCTTTCACTTCCCTTATTGCACCTTCAATGCTGTCTTCACCTTTTATAACAGAACCACCCGCGCTTTCCCACATTAACGGATTTACAGTACGGTCTGCTGCCCTTTTTGAAATAAGGTATTCACCTTTACTGTTTCTTATCCACACATGTACTACCAGATGGTATAAACCATCTGGCAGTTCCTCACCACGTACATGTTCCTTTCCTGTTTTTTCCCTGTATTTTGTATATAAATCCCACTTTTCCATTCCACTACTTCCTTTATTACAAACAATTTTAATTATAAATCCCCATACTTTATTTTCTATTTTAACACAAGTAATTTTACGGATATAAAATAATTACAGACAGAAAATTAAAAATAATCTAAACTGCAATAAGTTTAATTTGCAGGCGGATATTATTTTAACTGGGCACTTTGCAAAAAAATTTATGCATCTTTAAGAAATGCCATATAACATTTCTTTGTTTCATATATATCTGCTTTACTTGTAATTTCCCAAGGTGCGTGCATATTTAAGACTGCTACGCCACAGTCAATTACTTCCATTCCATAGAGCGAAAGTATATATGCAATTGTACCGCCTCCGCCAACATCCACCTTGCCAAGTTCTGCCATCTGGTAATTTACATTATTATCATCCATAATTTTACGGAGTACTGCAAGATATTCGGCATTAGCATCATTAGAACCTGATTTGCCACGGCTTCCTGTAAATTTGCTAAATACTACACCCTTTCCACAATATGAAGAATTTTTCTTCTCAAATGCATCTGCAAATAATGGGTCATATGCAGCATTTACATCTGAAGAAAGCATCCTGCTGTTTTTAAGGCAGCGTTTTAACTTTAATTCTGAATAATTACCTTCAAGGTTAACCAGTTCTGCGGCGGCATTTTCAAAGAAACGTGACTGCATACCTGTTGCTCCAACACTTCCTATCTCTTCTTTATCAACAAGCAGACAGCAGGAAGTCTTGTCCACATCTTCCATTTCAAGCATTGCAGCAAGTGAAGTGTATGCACATACTCTGTCATCCTGGCCATAAGAAATAATCATGCTTCTGTCAAGCCCGAGTTCACGTGCCCTGCCTGCTGGCACAATTTCCAGTTCAGCAGACATAAAATCTTCTTCTTCAATACCATAGGAATTTTTAAGGATTTTTATTATATTTTCTTTAACAGCGTCTTTCTCTTCATCATTAAGAGGCATACTTCCAATTAAAAGGTCAAGTTTCTCACCCTCTATAACCTTGGCTGCCTTCTTGTCCATCTGTTCACCTGCAAGGTGTATAAGAAGGTCTGTAATACAAAAAACAGGGTCATTTTCATTTTCACCTATGCAGATTTCTATTTTACTTCCATCTTTTTTTACTACGACACCATGTATTGCAAGTGGTATAGTTACCCACTGGTATTTTTTAATCCCGCCATAATAATGTGTGTCAAAATACGCAAGCCCGCTTTCCTCATATAATGGGTTCTGTTTTATATCTATACGTGGTGAATCAATATGTGCACCAAGAATATTTAACCCTTCTTCCAGCGGCTTTTTTCCTATATTAAATAAAATTACTGATTTAGACATGCAGGCAGCATATATTTTATCACCTGTTTCCAGTGGCCTGCCAGCAGCTATTGCATCTTCAATTGAAATATACCCCTTATCTTTTGCAAGCTTTATAACTTCACTGGTGCACTCCCTTTCAGTTTTACAGTCTGACAAAAAGTCCTGGTAACTGCTGCAAAGCGCCTCAAGTTCTTTTAAATCTGATTCATTATAATCTTTCCATGCATTTTTTCTTTCCATAATATTTATTATCCTCCATTCCATAATACCATTCTTTTCGATTATACACCTGTAAAGCCCTAATGTCTAATATTAATTGGATTTTTGTGGATTTTCTGTATACAGGTTAAAGAATAAATTTGAATGTAACTGCTGCCAGTAAAGCAGCAATAACTGACTGCCTGAATTTTGCAAATACATATTTCCTGTTTGAAAGCCCTGTACCTATAAGTGTGCTTGATGTCTGGGCTACACTTGACAGTCCTCCAAATGCACAAAATGCACTTGCAAGTATACATTTTATATATAATGGCAATCCTGTATCCGCAAGCACTTTACAGCCTGTTGTTATTTCCAGAATTCCTGCCCCTGCAATTTTAATAATTTCACTGGATATCACAATATTTTGCAGAAGTTCTGTAAGAATTGAAAATAATATTATATAACCACCAACTTTAACTAACGTAATTGCAGAACTTAATATACTCTCGTCCAATGCTTCTATTAATGGATATCTTTTTCTTAATCCGCCAGAACCTGGTTTATTATTAACTGCACCTTCCATTTTATTTCTTTCAAAAAATGCATTTATAAATGCTGACATATAAATTATAACCAGCATTATTGCAGGCTGCTTAAGCCCTAAACATTTTATGCCTGTATACTCAAGCATAAACATAGGGCTTGCATTATTGCAGAAACTTATAATATATTGTGCCTCACTTTTTGAAAATGCACCTGTTTTATACATATCTGCAACTGTCTTTGCACCAAGCGGATAGCCTGAAAGCATACCTGTAATTGCAGGATAGCACCCGTTTTTTGAAAGCTTGAAAACTTTGTGGAACATGGGATAAAACATATTGCTTATACAGCTTGTAACATCCAGTTTTATAAGCATTGTAGAAATAATCATAAACGGGCATAAAGATGGTATTATAACATTAAACCAGAGTAAAAGACCGTTTTCTGCACCTTTGCTGGAAATATCAGGGAATAAAACAAAAAGCAGCACAAATAAAACTGATGCCACAATAAAGAACTTTCTTCTCATAAGCACATTCTTAACCTTAAAATACAGCCTTACTTTATGTTATGACCAACTTATGGACATTATTCCCTGTTGTATGCCTGTAAATTACCAGAAATTTTTCTTCTTAAAATAATAAAGGCTTGCGGCTACAATCATTATACTGGCGGCTATTGTAACAGGATATGCATACTCGGATTTTATTTCTGGCATATGTTCAAAATTCATTCCATACCATCCCGCTATTAGAGTAAGCGGAAGAAATATAGTAGTTACAATTGTAAGCATTTTCATAACATCATTCTGTTTTATTTCAATTTCTGACTGGTATACATCCTGTACCTGCATTGCATATTCCCTTAACATCTGTGTTTCATCTGCAAGCTGTTCCATTTTACTTTGGAACATCCCAAAAGCTTTTATATCATTCTCATTAAAAAAACCATTTTCATTTGCAGCAAATTCTTCTGCTAACACTTTTAACTGTATATAATAATGATAGAAACGTGATACCAGCTTTTTTAAATAAAGCATCCTGTAACTGAATTTTTCTGCCCTGCCTTCAAGAACATCTTCCTCTATTACTGCAATATCCCTTTCAATTTTTTCCAGGAATAACAGGTCTTCATCAATAAACAACATCAAAAAATCATATATAAAACGTCCAGGACTGTAACTTCTGCGCAATGGCCCTGCTGCAATCTTACTTGCAGCGTCTTTTGCCTCACCATCATCATCAAGTATAATTATCCGTTTATTTGTTATATATACTGCAAATGTTATATCCCTGCTGCCTTTTATCTTTGATGGGACTTTAAATGTCCCAAATATATAATCAAGGTGAAGTTCAAGCCTGCATGAATGCATTATCCCAGTCTTGTGCCATATACCCGATTTTTCACGTAATTCCATGCTTTCGTTCCATTCTGAAAACTTAACTACACACAACCCGTTATTACTGTCCCAGAAATTTTTTTCCTCTATCTTCTGTATCCCGCTGCCAGTAATAATGTAGTACACTTCCATACTCCTTTCGCAGTAAGATGGTTTTTATTTACTTTGCTGTTTATTAATCTTTTATAATATTGAAACGGCTTTCAAGAAGTACCCAGTTTGCAAGGAAAAGCCTCATTATCTGCCAGTACCCCATGCCCCTTAACCCAAATTCTTCAAAAAGAGAAAACTTTGTGTTCATACTCCTGACATCTTCAAACCATACTTCGTGTCTTATTCCGTCCGCCACATAATTAAAGTATGGTGACTGTGCTGTTTCATCAAAAAATATCTGTGCACCATTTGCAGCCGCGATTTCTATAGCTTCAATATTTCCAATAGTAGTTGCTGCTGTTTCACCTTGCACATATGGCAAAGGCCAGTCATACCCGTAATTTGGTATTCCAAGGTCTAGTTTGTTGCGTGGTATCTGTGTTACTGCATATTCTACAACCTGCCTGACTTTATTTATTGGGGCAACAGCCATAGGTTCGCTGTATTTATACCGCTATTTATTATATAGGTAATAATATTTTTTTAATATATTTTAAATTTTAATATATTTTATATCCTAGTTTGCCCTTTATAGATGTATGTTATGTATAAAAAATACACACTAAAAAAATCCCAATAACCTTTAATAATAAGAATATTGGGAAGAGAATAAGACATTACCTGCTCTCTTGAAGTATAAACCAGAATATACTATTTAAAGAACACGTTTTTGCACATATTGCAATAAATTAAGCATCTGCATAGTTTCTCTATATACAGATGCTCTTTTTTATTGCCCCATATTATATACTTCTTTTTTATGTAAGTCATGAATTTATGATATGGATTTGTCCTGTTTTGGTACTTTAGGAATACCATCCCATATAATCTGCTCTATACGTTTTAATTGTTTTTCTATTTCTTCTTCATCTTTAAGTATGTAATTATCAAAAAATCTAACATGGCAGTTACCTATGTATGTGTCTAATACTACATGCCCTTCTTTATTTTCGTCAGATACCATGCTGGCCCCGCCTTTCTGGTTATTATATTTATAATATGCTGGAAATCCATTTTGTTTACTATCATAAATACTAATTATTTATCTGCTAACCAAGTCCGTTTCACAAATTCTTATACAAGAAACTTACAGATATAACATAATTTCCAGTTATTACCTGTTCTGTTTAACCAGCTTTCACGTGACATTGGCCGCAATGGTTACAAGGACATTGGAAAACCAGAACCGTTAAAAGGTAATCTTACTTGAAATCCTGAAATACCTTCCCATTATAATGACAAATAATTATTTACCTTAAATACTCTGCCAATAAACTGCATCTGTGTAATGCCCGTATTATTGCGGGCTTTTTTATTATTTATTGGTATTGGTCTCCCTTTCATAGTAAAATAGCTATATCATTACCTTTAATGAAAATGTGAACTGAAATCTGTCTATTTTTAAGTTTTACTTATTTTTATATAGATTGCTGCTATTGTGTTATCAATCTTTTTTATTGCTTCTGTATCCATTTTATTGTTTTTCATTTTTTATTTATAAACTCCTGGTCTTTTGGCATTTTGGGTTTAAAAAATCTGTATCCATCATTTAATACTTATTATTGGTTTCCTTTTACTATTACCTTATAATATTTCCACAGGCTATTCTGAAAAGTTTTAATAATTATACAAATATTTGTAATACAATTGTATATAAGGTCTTTTTATGTCGTTATATTTATGGTATAATAATACGGCTTCTTACATTATCAGTATTAAGCTGACAAAAAAACTTATAATATTTAGGAGGAACCCGTATGAGAAAAAAATTTTTATTATTAACTGTTACTGTCCTTGCACTAGCTACAGGATGTGGAACACCAAATAAAACTACATGCACTTTACAGAATACTAGTAAAAGCATATCATCTTCTAAAGAAAATGAGACAGATACATCTACATCTGAACCAACACCAGCCCCAACAAAAAAGAAACTGACAAAAAAGGAAAAATACCAGAATTATGCAAAAAAAATTAAAATTAAGGTTTATGACAAAAAAGTTCTTCCTATAGATTATGATGCAAGAAGGTTTTTAGAGTTTATTGAATTGGACTATAAAGTTGTAAATAAATCACCTAAAGCAGTTAAAGGCATTAAAGGTGTACTACATATATATGACCAGTTTGATGAAAAAATCATGTCAATAGAATGGAATGTTTCTGAAGGCACAATTGGTTCAGGTAAAACTAAAAAAGTAACAAATTACGGGCTTGATTACAACCAGTTTATGGATTCGCACCAAAAAGTCCATAGTTTAGAATTTGAAGACATGATTTTTAAATATGAAATGCAGCAGGTAAACTTTACAGATGGCTATAAATTAAAGCTCTAAAATTTAATAATGTAAACCATATAATTTATCTTTATAAGCATAGAGAAAGGATAACCATTATGAAAAAATTATTTACTATTTGTATGACTGCCATATTATCATGTATATGTGTATTTGCAGTCCCATCTTCATGTAGCAGTGCTCCTATAACTGGAGAAAATCTTGTATATAATTATGATGTTGCTTCTCCTAATAAAAAACCTAAATTAAATAAAACAAGTATTAAAATGTCTATTGCTGACACTGAACAGCTTGGCGTTTTAAACACAAACAAGAAAGTTAAATGGTCATCATCAAATAAAAAAGTTGTAAAAGTGAACAACAACGGAAAAGTTACACCTGTATGGTTTGGGACAGCAACCATATCAGCCAAGGTTGCTAATAAAACCCTTAAATGTAAAGTAAAAGTCCTTGAAGAAGATTACTGGTATTCCGAAAACTCAGACTTTTCTGTCAGCATCATGCCACTCTCTGCAAAAAAAGCAAGGGTAAGGATATATGTTTCAAACGGATATGAAACATTATCCTCTGACGACTTAATTGGCAAGTATAACAAAAAAGGGATGCTGATAATACTTGGACAGGGTATATATAATATCTCTGCTGGAATTATGATTGTTGAAAAAAATAGTGGAACATACTGCTGCCTGGTAGTATCAGATGCTAACGAATATAATTTTATAACTGATGATACTATACTTGATATAAAAACTGAAAACTCATAGAGCTGTCCAAATAATATAATTATAAAATATTTTGGTTGCGTTACAGTATTATATAACTGCTTTATTTATATAGTAAAGAATGATAAATAAGGAAATGTTTTATTATAACAAACAAAAACATAACACAATTTAAGAGGGAGATACAATGAGAAACAAATTACTTATATTATTAATAACTTCATCAATTATTTTTTCAAGCTGTGGTAACAAGTCTGATACCAGCCAGACAGACACCAAGGATACTAAAACCTCTTCTTCTGTAAGCACAGAAGAGCAAAAAAATACTCCGCCTGAAAGCACAGAAAAAACACAAGATACTTCATCAGATGGCCTGGATGATTTAGATGCAATGGGAGATGTTGAAGTTGAAAAGAACCTTTCTGATGTCAAGTTTAAAGTACCTGCTGAATTTGTAGGGGAAACTACACAAAAAGAGCTTGATAAGGCGGCTAAGGAAAGCGGATATAAGTCAATAACACTTAATAAAGACGGAAGTGCTACATATGTTATGACTAAGTCACAACATGAAGAGTTAATGCAGGAAATGGCTAAAAATTCAAATGAACAATTAAAGGAAATGATTGCTTCAGAAGATTATCCAAATTTTACAGATATTAAAGCAAATGACAATTTTACATCATTTGAGATTACTACAAAATCTAAGAAACTGGATTTATCCGAAACAATGTCCAGCCTGGTTTTTTATATGCTTGGCGGAATGTATAACATTTTTAATGGCACCGAAGTTGATAATATCCATCTTGACTATATAAATGCTAAAACAGGAAAAGTTATTGAATCCTATGACTCCAACACAACAAAGTAAAAATCCAATACCATAATTTTAATGGCACTAATGTTGTTTTTGCATGTTGGACAATAATTATAGTTTGACATGCAAAAACTAATGAAAAAGCACTTACATTAACTGGTATCATATATCCCAAATAGTATTTTTACCACTAATTATACTATACTTGATATAAATGATAAGATTTAATAAAACAATTACCTGCAACAATTCATGAAGCATATTTACTATCTGCACAGGAAAGGAAATTTTGTTATGAAGCTTTTTAAACAAATTTTACTTACAATTTCTTTATGTTTTTTATTTTTTATAATAACAGATGCCTCCGTATGTGCTTCTGTTAAAATCAATAGAACTAATAAAACTATGTATATAGATAATACATATATTCTAAAAGTAACTGGAACTAAACAATATATTTTATGGAAAAGCAGTGATAAAAAGATTGCATCAGTTACAAAAAAAGGTAAAGTAACTGCCAAAAGAGCTGGTACGTGCACAATCACTGCAACTGTTGGTTCAGGCATGGACAATAAAAAACTCTCATGCGTGATTAATGTTAAATCTAAACTTTCATGCAATGACACAATAATAAAATGTTATAAAGATGAATACGAAAGTGTCCGCATTGAAACTAAAAATCTGTCTAAATATGAAAACTTGGTAATAGAAGAAGAGAATAATAAAATCGCATATGCCGAATGGGATTATAATTCTGACTATTTTGACATGATAATTATTCCTAAAAAATTGGGCATAACAAGAATTAAAGTAAGCAGAGTAAATAACATAGAAACTTTTTCAGGTTCTGAAAATGATTTTATAACGTTTTTAATAATTTGTTATCCTGACAGGTCAGGCTGGCTGGGTATTCCAAATTTAAAATATTATAATTTATATCTTACATCAAATTCCAGTCTTGTATATGAACACATTGGTATTTCTGGCACTAGCCTGAATGGCTTTGTTGATGTAACTGTGTTTGAATTAAATCCAGATACTGACATAAAAGAAGATGATGGTACATATATATCAAATGGACTACAATATAAAATAATTAATGATGAAGATTTTTATTTTAGTACAAAAGGACTGGAAGATATCATTTTTTGCAACTTATTAGAAAACCCATAAAAACTATATTGAAGTATAAATGGTAATATTAAAATAAAACCAAGACATACTGCAAATGCAATTTTAATATAAACCAGGGAGGTTTCCCAATGGAAGGAAATTACTGCTTATACCTTAGAAAAAGCCGTGCCGACAGGGATGCTGAAGCACGTGGCGGGGGTGAAACTTTAGCACGCCATGAACAGACCCTTAAAGCCCTGGCAAATAAAATGGGGATAAAAGTTTCCACTGTTTACAGGGAAATAGTATCTGGTGAAACTATCTCTTCACGCCCTGAAATGATGAAACTTTTACAGGAAATAGAAAACGGGGTATGGGATGGTGTAATGGTTATGGAAATAGAACGTCTTGCAAGAGGTGCTACTATTGACCAGGGCATTGTGGCACAGGCTTTCCAGCTTTCTGGCACTAAAATTATTACACCACTGAAAATATATGACCCTGCAAATGAATTTGATGAGGAATATTTTGAGTTTGGGTTATTTATGTCAAGAAGGGAATATAAAACTATTAACCGCCGCATCCAGAGAGGGCGGAAAGCTGCTGCCAATGAAGGAAGATATATTGCTTCTACTGCCCCGCTTGGATATAAACGGGTAAAATTGCAGAATGATAAAGGCTGGAGTCTTGAAATTGTACCAGAACAGGCGGAAATTATCCGCCTGGTTTTTGATTTATATGTAAATGGTGAAAGAAATCCTGATGGAAGCATAAATAAAGCAGGCTCTACCAAAATATGCCGCATACTGGACAGTATGAATATAAAACCAGTTTCAGGAGGCTTATGGTCTCCTGCATCCATACGTGGTATCCTACGTAATCCTGTTTATACTGGTAAGATACGGTGGGGATATGATAAATACGAAAAGGTTTCCCAGAATAATTCTGTTTCCGTAAAACGCAGAAGGGCAAGTGACTGCATAATTACACAAGGATTACATAAAGCTATTATAGACGAAGAAACTTTTAATAAAGCGCAGGAATTATTAAAATCTAATTCCAAAGTTTCAATACCATCTGGCAAGAAGCTCCAGAACCCAGTTGCAGGACTTGTTTACTGTAAAAAATGCGGCTGTCTTATGACACGCCTTGCACCTGCATCAAAAACACCATATGCTGCCCTTAAATGCCCTGGCAGGTACTGTGATAATATCTCTGCACCTGTATATCTTATCGAAAATAAAATAATATCCTCCTTAAAAATGTGGCTGGATGATTATAAATTAAATATACAGAAAAATAAACCAGCACACATTACTTTTACATACGAAAATTCATATATAGCATTAAAAAAGGAAGCTGCTGTATTAAAATCACAGCTTGAAAAAACTTTTGATTTACTGGAACGTGGCATTTATGATGATGAAACTTTTTTAGAAAGAAACAAGGCTATAAAAGCCAAAATTGAAGAATGTAGCCAGGCTATGAATAAATTACAGGAATTAAAAGATTCAGAAGAAAAAGCAATGTCCTTTGAAAATAGCTTTATCCCTGCTGTAAAAAATATTGTAGAAGGATATGGTACAATTGAAGATGCTGGCATGAAGAACGAACTCCTGAAAGCTGTAATCAAAAGAATTGAATACATAAAAGAAACAAAAAATACACGCAGAAAACGGGATATTGATAATTTTAATTTAGACCTATATCCTATAATGCCTTATAAACAGGGGCTTTAATGCCCCTTGTTATGTAACATCTGGTTATTAGCAGTAACAATTTTTATGTTATCAATATTCTTAAAATCTATATCATTTGTTACAATATAACACTTTCTATGCCTTGCAAGTTCCCCATAATATCTGTCATTGAAATCAAATGTAGTTTCATTTAAAAACATACCTGGAATATCTTTCTTAGTTATATCATCTTTACATAAAATAACTGATGGCAATGCTAATAACTGGTTTATAATAATATCTGAAATTTCTTTTATCGTGTCCGCATATTCATTAGTTGGTTTATAATCTTTCTTAAAATCAAACTGGTCTGGTTTATAATTATTTTCCCTTAAATATCTTTTATATTCATTTCTGATATATGAATTAATAAACTCTGATAATAAAACAGATGTTATGAGAATAGATTCATTTTTAACAGCTATTTTATTAAAGAAAGCTTTATATGGTTTCATAAGCTTATTCCTATACCCGCCATAAGTATAAAAAACGTACATAAGAACATTGCAGTCCAGTATAAATAAATCATCTTCCAGGGGATTAAATATTGCAATATCCTCTACTACATTACCCATATATTTGCTCCTTATCTATAAATTCAGCTACTTTCTTTTCATCTGCATAAAAAGTCTTTGCCCTGGCTATTACTTTGCGCAGAGAGTCTGTTGACTTTAGTCCAGTAATTACTAATCTTTGCTTTAATTCATCACTATCATGCTTTTCATATAATGTTGCTATAGCAGAATTTAAAAACTGGGTAAGTACAACTTCTACATTATTAAAATCCACTATCACTTTACTATCACCAGATAGCGCTTTTTCAATATTTGCATGAAGTATTTCACCATCTTCATCTGAAACTGCCAGATTGCCAAATAATTCATAAACTAATATTTTTTCCATAATTAATCCTCCCTAAAATTCTGAAAATTCATTTGCACTTTCATTTGATAACATATAAATTTCATCATCATTAGTATTAATACTAATTGTAACAATCGTTCCTCTAAACATGGTATCAATAAACTCTGTTCTTTCTTCTCCATTTTTAAATGTCCATACTTCATCTGACGAACATATCGTTAATGACCCATTATTAATGTTTATGAACTCTTTTAAATAATATAATCCTAAACCTCCAGATTTACCATTTACAATTTGTTTTGTAGAATTATTCTCATCTGTTGCCCACGAAATAGTATTTTTAGGAGGTTCTCTTTTTAACATACTTTTATAATAACCAATGACATTTTCCTTTATAGTCTGCCCTGTATTTGCTATTGTAAACTTTATACTGTTTTTTACAGGAAATATTTGCCCACAGGAAAACACCTTACTGCATCCTCCATGCATAGGTGCATTGCCAAATATTTCTAAAACATTTTCTAATATTTTATCCTTTAGCCCTTTAGACATTTTAGGCATCTTTTGCCGTTGTAATACCCTGTCTTTAAAATAAGAAGCAAACTCTTTAATTTCTTTACCATTAGTCACTCTATATTCAATTACTGTATCATTCTTATCAATTGCTTTATCAAAATTAAAATAAAGTCCAAACTTGTTTCTTGCCAATAAATTTTCGATTTTGGAAGAAACAGAGCCTGCTACAAACTGAAATTTTATTCTTTTAAAATTATCATCTAATACAGCCCCAAATGCAGATAACATATTCGCATCAATCCATTCCAGTTCTGAAAAATCCAAAATCACTATGTCACCATTTTTTGCATTATGAATTTTATCCAGCACAAAAACTAAAGAATCAATTCCATTTACTGTATCATTAATTCTTTTGGGTAAATCTATAACCATGTCACACTCCAATAGTAAAAAATCAAATAAAAATCTTAAAAATCTATATATTTATTTTAGTATAATAAAAAAATTTTTCAATTATGTGACAAAATATTTATATATAAATTATATAATACAGATGAACCAGCTTAACTAAAGTGCTTTATTACCTATATGATAGATAGCTGTATTTATACCCCCATTCATATGTCATTAGCAGGCAGCTATTTGCGGCTGCCCCAAGCCCTCCATAGTCTTTCCCTTCATATAAAAGGCCTTTCTGCCCTGACGAAGTTTTTGGCGCAAGTGCTACTGATACCCAGTATCCATATATATTAAGTTCCCTTGTCATCTTTGCTACAAATGAAGTAAATAAGTCCCTGTCCTCTGCTTTTATATATTCAAAGTCAATATCAAGCCCTCTGAAGCCTTTTGCATTAATCATTCCAATAGCCTGGTTTATAAGATTTTCCTGTGCACTGTTACTGCTTACCAGTGCAGAGATAAGGTTGTTATTAAATCTCCCATATTCATCCATTGGCGTAAGTGTAAGCATAGGTGATGTACCAAATTCCAGTGCTGCATTTATCATCCCAGTATCATCCTGGGAAGGTGGTATTAAATCCCCCTCTTCACTAAACCCATATGAAAAAACTGATAAATCTGTAAGATAAGGAAGTGTTGTCTGTAATACCTTTGAATTAATATATGGATAAGCGTACCCATTTACATTAACCTCTCTTTTATATTGCTGTAAACCATCCTGTATTGGTATAAGAAGTGCCTGCCCTATAACAAGCGGATAGGGATATGAAATCTGGTTTACAAATGCAATTTCAGTAGCTGGAACATTAAATTCACTTGCAATCCTGTCGATAGTGTCACCCTGTTTTACTACATATATTTCCAAAATATGCCTCCATGCCTTTATAAAGCCTCTTTTTTTATTAATATATTATGAATAAAATTAAAGGCTGTTCCTGCAATATACTAAATGAAGAATGACCTTGGCGGCTTTTGTTTCTACAGATTAGAAAATTTCATTAGACGGAGGAAGACAAGCATGGTTTTTACAAACATAATAAGTTGTTTTATTATTTAAAAGGGAATATTCCCCTCCTTCTTCCACCACTTTTATATCTGCCAGAAAATGAAGTACCTGTTTCATACCATTTTTATCCACATTATTTCTATCTGTATTATTTTCTGAAACAATTGTAATATGGACAGGCGGGTTTTCATATATCATGCCTGAAATTAAAGACATACTGTAACCTGCTGGATAATCTTTTGCATTTGCCATAATAAAAGCAAGCTGTTTTTCTGCAAGCATTTTATAACTGTCTTTCTGTGTAATCCCATAAAGCCTTGCAAGGTTATATGCCATCACAGAATTCCCAGAAGGCAGGGCACCATCATATGTTTCCTTCGGGTTTATAAATAATTCATTATTTGCTGGCTCACTTAAGAAATAACCACCATTTACATTATCTGCAAATCTTTTTACCGTTTCATCACAGAAATAGGATGCTTTGTCCAGAAAGCTCTTATCTAGTGTTGAATTATAAATTTCAATTAAGGCTGTGGTATAAAAAACATAGTCATCCAGAAAACCACTTCCAGAACATTTTCCATTACAAAAACTTGTATAAAGCTTATCGCCATTATATAAGTTTTCTTCAATAAATTGTACCGCTTTTATTGCTGCATCTAAATACTTTTTAATTCCTGATGCCCTGTAAAGCATTGAAAGGGCAGATGCCATCAGGGAATTCCATGAAGCCAGATGCTTATTATCAAGGTACAGTTTAGTGCGCTTTTTCCGGTAATTATATAATTTTACAGTTTCTTTACCATAATCATTATTAATAATTCCACTTTTTAAAAGGTTAGGGATATTCATGCCTTCAAAGTTCCCGCCACTAGTAATATCAAAAACTTTTGCAAATTCATCCCCTTTTTCTTTTCCTAAAATTTCTATAATTTCATCTAAAGACCATATATAAAACTTTCCTTCCATCCCTTCACTGTCTGCATCCTGTGCACTATAAAAACCACCTCTGTCTGAAAGCATTTCCCTTAAAATATAATCTGCTGTCTTAACTGCTGTATCAAGGAAAACCTCTTCTTTAGAAACACTATATGCTGCCGAATATGCCATAATTAACATTGCATTATCATAAAGCATCTTTTCAAAGTGCGGCACAAGGAAATACCTGTCAGTTGAATACCTGGAAAACCCATAACCTATATGGTCAAATATTCCTCCCTTACGCATCTGCACTAAAGTCCTGGATGCCATTTCAAAGGCCGTACTATTATTATTCTGTATTGAATAAAGAATTAGGAATAAAAGATTATGTGCTGATGGAAATTTTGGTGCGCTGCCAAATCCTCCTGCTTCATTGTCAAATGTTTTTAAAAATATATGGAAAGCATTGTCTGCCATGCCGGCTGTTTGTCCTTCCCAGCTGCATGTTTCTTCTGTACTGCTGTTTTTCTGGATTTTTAACTGTCTTGTTATCTGTTCTGCTGATTTTAAAAGACTGTCCCTGTTACTCTCCCACTGCTCTTTTACTGTATCCAGCAGGTTATTAAAACCAGGCATGCCATAGTGTGCATGTGGCGGAAAATATGTGCCTGCAAAAAATGGTTTTTTATCCCATGTCATAAATATATTAAGAGGCCAGCCTCCACTTCCTGTATAAGCCTGGCAGACTGCCATATAAACGCTGTCAATGTCAGGGCGTTCCTCCCTGTCTACTTTTATTGCAATAAAACTATTATTTAATAATGCTGCTGTTACAGGGTTTTCAAAACTTTCATGTGCCATAACATGGCACCAGTGGCATGTACTATAACCAATACTTAAAAAAACTGGTTTATCCTCTCTTCTTGCTTTTTCAAAAGCTTCACTGCACCAGGGATACCAGTCTGTCTGGTTATCTGCATGTTGTAAAAGATAAGGGCTTGTTTCATTAACAAGATGGTTGCTCATTATCGATAATACCTTTCATATTTTTATTATTCCCATATTGTGCCCATAAACGGCTTATATATGCAGATAGAAAATTTCTTTATAAATTGCATAATGGCAGGGAAACCCCTGCCATTAATTATATTTACCTTTTGTACCTATAACTGGACATCTTCTATACCTTTTCTTAATTTTTCCGCTACAGCACCAGAATATTCAAAACTTCCTTCTGGATATATAAATCCAAAACCATCATTTTCGTATCTTGGAAATACATGGAAATGTATATGTCCGAAATCACAGCAATTTCCACCATTCTGCATAATGCTGTATCCATCAGTGCCATATACTTTGCGGAATATTGTTACAATTTTCCTCAATACTGCCATAACATCAATTAATGTATCTTCTGGTATTTTATCAACTGAGTCCGTATGCTCTTTTGGAACAACCAGGACATGCCCTTCATTTGCTGGTTCAAAATCTAAAAAAGAGATTAATTTTTCATCTTCATACACAATATACGCTGGCTGCTGCCTGTTTATTATTTTACAAAATTCACACATTCCAGTTTATCCTCCTAGTTTACAATAAATAATATAACCTTTTATGCTGCTGGTTTTGTTTTTATCCTCATTACAGCAGCACAGTATTCTGGAAGGGTATAGTTAAACTGCTTTCCAATTCCTTTTACTTCTTCTTTCTTTATTGTAACAGCCTCTTCACGTCCAAGGATATTGTCATCAGCAAGGCTTTTGCCCGCTGCTATTTCAATTGTTGCTGTATCAGAGATACTTTCTGCACCAGCAATATCCATTGCTATTGTCCTTGGGTTTCCTGTTACATTTACCATTTTAATAATAATATCACCAGTTTCATCTGTACTAACTACATGGTATGTTTCTGCCTTTGCAGTTTCTGGCAGGTCATAATCAATATAAAGCTCATTATTTATATAACACTTTACATTATTATCTGTTACTACAATTTTTAAAGAATATTTTGTGCCATTTTTTATATTAATATTTTTAACTGTACCAGAAATCTGGTCTGATTTATTGCCGCCGCTTACTCTCTGTAAGCATGAAACAGTATTGTTCCAGCCGCCAATATTCCAGAAATAGTTGTCTTCCCTGCCCTGTACTGCAAATGGAATTATAAAACCTTCTGCACCGCCAGTTTTTACTGCATCGGCTGTATAAGTATAATTCTTCCAGCTTTTGCTTCCAAAGTATGCAACAGTTCCTGTGGAACCATAGTTCACTGTATTAGTAGATGTGCTTGACTGCACAAGCTCACCATTTTTTACCTTCCAGCTTCCGTCTGTTGCTTTGTCCCATTTCTCTTCAAATTCATCTTTGGAGAAACCATCTGAAGCAAGGACTTTTCCTGTTTCATTATCTGTTATTTTTATATTGTCAAATTTAGCAGATGTATTCCATGTAGCTACACCAATTTTGCCTGTAAATGGGTTTTCTGGTATCTTTGCACCTTCAAGTTCTGATTTTAACAGTGAAGTACCTGCATTTGTTGCAAATAATTTCTGCATATAATAATTTGTTGAACATGTGGAAGTGTGGTTATTAAACCATATTAAATCAGGTGCCCAGTGAAGTGCAGTAAGGTTTCCAAATAGTGGCGCATATGCTGCCATCCTTACAATATCACCGTTTCTTTCAAGCCCTGTCATATAAGCTGCTTCTGCAAGCGCTGCCTCAAGCCTGTTAGACCTTGCGGCATATTCACCTAAAAATACATCTATGCCGCCGCCAAACTTTGTATCTGTCATTGACTGGACATCCCTGTTGTAATTTTTTTCATCATAATAATCTGCATGTTCTAAGAACCAGCCAGGGTCATTATAATAGTGGTGGTCTGTTGCACCTGCAAAATCCTTAATGGTTTTGCCAGGATGTTCTTTTAACCAGTTAGCAGCTTCTATATATGAAGGCATATAGTCTAAACCACTGTCACCATCGTCAACACCTGCTGAATACATAAGTTCAATACCGTCATACAGTGCAGGGTTTTCTTTTCTGGCGGCGTCAAATGCATCAACAAACGCCTCATATTTCTTATAGAAGTTATTGCCCCATTGTTCATTTCCAATTCCTATATATTTTAATTCAAATGGTTTTTCATGTCCCATTGCAATTCTTACAGCACCCCATTTTGTAGAAGCATCACCACGGCAGAATTCAACAAGGTCAAGTGCATCCTGTATATACTGGTTAAACTCTGGTGTGCCAATTTCTGGCCCTGGGTCACCGCCATGTGCTATCATACAGCGTATGCCGCAGTTTACTACAGGCACGCCAATAGCACCTATATCTTCTGCCAGCAGGAAATATTCATAAAAGCCAAGGCCATATGACATATATGAAGGGTGTTTATCGTTGGTTGCACGTTCATCTGTCCAGATATTCTGCCCCTGTTTCCTTGCTGCAACATCACCATATGTATCATTGAATTTTAAAGGTTCTCCATCTGGCCCTGTGCCTATAGAGTCTTTCCAGTCATAAGCAAACTCAAGTGAGTCACCTTCTACTACACATCCACCTGGAAAACGTAAAAATGAAGGCTTTAATGCTTCAAGCTTTTCTGCAAGGTCTTTTCTAAGCCCGTTTTCACGCCCTTTAAATGTATCTTCTGGGAAAAGTGATACCATATCAAGTGCAATTTTTCCTTTAGGTATTGTAAGCTGGAGCGAAATATCTGTATATTTTGTAACAGAAGATTTTAAAACAAGCCCATACTTCTGCCATTCACCAGTAACTGCATTAATAACACCATTTGCTACAGATTTGTTTCCATCCATTATATCTACATTTATGCTTCCAGTATAGCCGTCAAGCCCCTTTGCATAAACTGAGAACTTATAAAATGCCCCTTCATTAACAGACATGCCATCAAGAAAACCTGTATTTGCAATTCCTGCATTACCAGCAGACTTGTTATCTACTACAATATAATTTGGGTTATTGGCATTAAGGCATCCTGCCTTGTCATCTTTTACAACCTCTGCTGTAACATCACCAACATTATTCCAGGCATGTTTTTCATCACCAGCCGCAAGTTTTGTAAATTCAAATGAACGGTTCTGCACCATTTCCGCATACAATCCGCCGTCTGCTGCAAAATTAATGTCTTCAATAAAAATCCCATAAAGCAAATCACTTATATCATGTACTTTTACAGAAGCATCAATATCCAGCCTGTGGTTGCTTTTCTCTTTATCATATGCAGAAACTTCCCCGCCTGTCCCATAAATAACAGGTTCTTCTGTAGGTGCAGGTGTTTCTGTGTCTGTATATGGTTGTCCCTTTACTGTGACTTTACATGAAAGTTTTTTCGATGTAAACTTTAAAGCACCCTTCGCTTTGTACTTTACAGTTGCATTTATAACAGTGCTGCCTTTTTTAATCCCTTTAACAACACCTTTGGCACTAACAGTTGCAACTTTCTTGTCTTTAGATACCCATTTGGTTTTCTTTACACTGGCAACATTCTTTTTAACTACTTTTAAAGCCATTGTACTGCCCATTACAACAGAAACAGAACTTTTATTTAGTTTTACAGTTGTTTTTGCTGCTGCATCTGCCACAGGACATGCCATGCTTCCCTGTACAGCTATAAGCGGAAATACAATACAGGCTGCCAGGAATTTCTTAAAATATTTATCCATAAAATCCTTTCCCCCTATTTAACCTTATAGATATAGCCTCTTCCATAAGGCTGGTTTGTAAATTGTAATCCATATGGATTACAAATTTTCTCTTGGCTTCTTTGACCTATTCTGCTATAATATAAAACAGTACAGGCAGTTATGTGTACACAACGCTAGCGTATGCTGTTACTAGATATTTTAACAGGTTAATACCATATGGTCTATGATATTAGCCGTTTACTTTTTGATATTTTCCGCTTTTTATTACAGATATCCATGATTACATATATACATCCTGCTGCCTGCCAGGACTGGACAGCTTTTGCATTTATAAGAAAGGATTGCCAACATAATTATGATAACAGTAAGAGGGGTAGGATACCAGTTCCATAATTATTTCGGAATAGATATTAACAGGACAAATGGTTCGGGTGATTTTCTTTTATTATATTTAAGGACGCCAACAGAAGTAATGTTAGACAACCAGTTCCAGGATGTGCCTGCTGGCAATTTTATACTGTATAAAAAGGGAAGCCCCCAGATTTACAGGAAAACAGACGGCAGTTTTATAAATGACTGGATTCATTTTGAAACAGAACCATATGACAATTTCTTTGAAAAGCTCGAAATACCATTTGGCAAGCCAGTTTCATTTGTAAATAATAAAGTAATTACTGACCTTATAGCTGATTTATATATAGAATTTTTTAATGAAGGCAGCCAGCATGAATATATTATGGACAGCAAAATGCGTGTGCTTTTCCACAAATTCAGTGACATGTACAAATCATTACTTGCAGGTGGCACATCTTATGGCAAATATTTTGATGAACTTTCTAAAATACGCCAGAATATACATAATTACCAGTATGTGCCAGATGGTGCAGATGAAATCGCAAAAGGGCTTAATATAAGTACATCTTATTTCCAGCATATATATAAGAAACTGTTTGGAGTTCCAGTAAACCAGGACATTATAAAAGGCCGGATAGAACATGCCGCACGCCTGCTTATGGAAACTGACGCTTCTGTTTCTGAAATTGCAGGACAATGCGGATATGAAAACCTGGAACATTTCTCCAGGCAGTTTAAAAAGATAAAAAAGGTATCACCCCAGAAATACAGGAAATGATACCTGTAATACTATTAGTCATAATAATTTAAAAGCTGCTTTAAATCTGCAATATAATTTATAATATTCTTGCCATTATCAGTATCCCTTACAAGTATACGTGACTTTTCAGTTTCTACAAACTGTGACTCAGACTGTATATCCTTATTCTTTGTAAGTGCATGGTATACACTTTCAAAAGGCTGGTGTGCTTTAAGCCTTAACCCATGCGAATTATAAATAAGTGTATATCCTGCAATGCCTGTTGTTTCATGGTAGTTTTTACAGAAACCGCCATCTATTACCATAAGCTTGCCATTTGCCCTGATTGGCTGCTCACCTTCAATAGTTTTTACAGGTGTATGCCCATTAATTATATGTGACATATCAGAATAAAGCCCAAATTCACGCAAAATCATATTGCATGTTCTTTCTTCTTTATAATATTTATAGTAAGGGTCTGTTTCTTCTTTCCATGTACTTTTATCATCTACAAATGTACGTTCAAATGTTTTTAAATTCCTGCCACATAAAGGTGATTTCCTGCCTGCCCACAAGTACCACATAAAATCCTTTGCATCAGTGCTGTGTGTGCTGTAATATGCCCTTCTTGCCATTTTGTCAGCATAATCCAGGTAGGACTTGCCTTTGTAAATTTCATCCCCCATCTGCACACCTTCAAAATTGCCTGAATCATCCATTGGAATACACCCGTGGTATAGAAGGTTGCCATTATAAATGCGGTACATGCTTCCTTTTTCATATAAAAACTTTATATGTGACTGTAAACGCACGCTGTTTAAAAATGCTGCTTTAAGTTCTTCCATAACAGCACTTTCTTCATCTGATAAATCATATGGATTTTCAGTGTCAACAGTAGGAAATTCTATATCATTTATTTTATAATTAACGCCATCTATTAAAACTTCCCCAGTTTCAAAATTTATTTTATGTAAAAATGTCCTGTCGTCCATCCCATATTCACTATGGCGTCTTATAATACTTCCTTCAAGTTTAAATAAAATAACTGATATTGCCTTTAATGCTGCTTCCATAGGGTTCTTGCATGTATATTGCTGCACAGCAAACAAAGCAAGTGAACGCAGGCTTATGCCATATCCGCTTTCAAGTATTTCTGTGTTCTGGTATTTTAAATTATTACGGATTACATTTGCTATACATGCAAGGCTTCCTGACGCTGCACCCATCCAGAGGATATCATGGTTCCCCCATTCAATATCAAGTGAATGGTATCCCTTTAGCAAATCAAGTATTTTATCAGCATAAGGCCCTCTGTCAAATATATCCCCTACAATATGCAGATGGTCTACAGCAAGCTGTTTAATTAATCCTGCCAGCGCTACAATAAATTCATCTGCATTTTCAATATCCAGTATTGTATCAATTATTTTGCTATGGTAAAGTACCTGGTTATCATCTTCATCTTTCTGTACATGCAAAAGCTCATCAATTATATAAGAAAAGTCAGCTGGCATGGCTTTCCTTACTTTTGACCTTGTATATTTGGAAGACAGCAGCTTTGCAATTTCTATAAGCTGGTTTAAAACCATTCTGTACCAGTCCCCAGTTAAAACATCTTTTTTGCGGAGCATTGCAAGCTTTTCCCTTGGATAGTAAATTAATGTACATATTTCCTGCTGTTCAAAATCTGTAAGTATATCCCCAAATAAAAGATGTACTTTCTCCCTTACAACTCCTGAACAGTTGTTTAAAATATGGTAAAATGCTTCATATTCTCCATGCAGGTCGCTCATAAAATGCTCTGTGCCCTTTGGAAGGTTTAGAATTGCATTAAGGTTAATAATCTCCCTGCATACAGCCTGCTTGGATGGAAATTTTTCTGCAAGCAGTTTTATATATTTCTTATCTTTTAATTCCATAAAAATCCCCCATTCCGCCCCTGGTGGCATAAATAGTGGTGCAAAACGCTGTTTTAATGTTACTTGCTGTTACTGCCTTAATTCTTTCCATTTAAAAATAATAATCCCTGCTGCCATTAACACAACACCTGCAAGTTTTGTCCAGTGGAACTGGCTTTTTTCCACGCCAAACATTCCAAAAAGCTCAATAAGGTATGCTGAAACTATCTGGGCAGATATTATAAAAAGGACTGCCTGGGCAGGGCCAAGTGTATTCATTCCAAAAATAACAGTATATGTTATAAATGCACCTATTATCCCTCCTGATAACATGTAGACAGGCCTTGCTGATATAACTGCCCCGAAACTGCTTTCCCTGCCTGTTACAAACCATGCTGCCATACATACTACAAATGCCGTAGCATGTACAAATGCCGCAGCAATCCATACGCCAGTCTGTTTTGTTACCGCTGAATTAAAAACACCTTGTACACTCATTAATATTCCTGATATTACTGAAACAACCATTCCCCACATAACCAGACCTCTTTCCTGTAATAATAATATAACCAGAAAACCATGCCATAAGTATACCTGTAATATTTATATTACATGTCCCCTTACTTCTGGCTTCTTATATACTACAGAATATTTCCAAAACAGGCCGGATTATTCAATTTTTTATAAACATCATATGCCCTGCAAAAAATCCCGTCAAGTATACTATACATATTATCAATATGTTCTTTTTCTATTATTAAAGGAGGCACAAACCTTATTATATTGCTTCCTGCTGATATTAAAATTAAATTGTTTTTTAGTGCTTCTGTAACAATATGGCTTGCTGGGACAGCAAGTTCCATTCCAAGCATAAGCCCTTTTCCTCTTATATCTTTTATAATTGTATTATGCTTGTCCTTAAGTTCCCCAAGTTTCTCCCTGAGATAAGGGGCAGTTTCATTAACATGCTGTAATATCCCCTTCTCCTGGAATATTTCAAAAACTTTGCACACAGCTGCTGTTGCAAGCGGGTTCCCACCATAAGTAGTGCCGTGGTCACCTGGGCACATTGCGTCTGCTGCCCTGCTGTTTGCTGCAAATGCACCTACAGGCACGCCACAGCCAAGTGCTTTTGCTGTTGTAAGGATATCTGGCATTATACCATAGTGCTGGTATGTAAACATCTTTCCAGTACGTCCCATTCCACATTGTATTTCATCCAGTATTAATAAAATATCATTTTCATCACAGAGCTTCCTTATTCCTGTTATAAACTCTTCCGTTGCAGGATAAATGCCGCCTTCACCTTGCAATGTTTCCATTATTATAGCACATGTATCCTGGTTAACCAGCGCTTTTACACTTTCCAGGTTATTATATTCTGCAAATGATACACCGCCTATTAATGGCTCAAAAGGTTCTCTGTAATGTTTAGTGCCTGTAACAGAAAGTGCACCCATGCTTCTTCCGTGGAAAGAGTGCTCCATTGCAATTATGCCGCCTTTACTGTCTTTATTCTTTAGATATGCGTACTTCCTTGCTAACTTTATAGCGCCTTCTATTGCTTCTGTGCCGCTGTTTGTAAAGAAAACTTTGTCAAGGCCTGTGGCTTCTGTAATATAAGCCGCTGCCTGGATTGCAGGCTCATTAAAATAAAGGTTTGAAGTATGTATAATCTTGTCTATCTGTTCTTTAAGTGCCTGTTTATACTCCTCATTGCTGTAGCCAAGTGCACAGACAGCAATGCCCGCACCCATGTCAAGGTACTTGCTGCCCTGGCTGTCATAAAGGTAAACACCCTCACCTTTTGTAAATATAAGGTTTCTGTTATATACATGTATAAAATGTTTTGAAATTTCTTCTATATCCATAGCAATCCTCCAGTATATTTAATGCTCATTAAAATAACGTCCGCTGTCATCACCTATTATAGCTGTACCAATACCCTTCTTTGTAAAGAATTCCAGCAGCAGGCAGTGTTCCCTTCTGCCATCAAGGATATGCACCCTGTTTACACCTGAATTAACAGCATTTATGCAGTTAGTGACTTTAGGAAGCATACCACCTGTTATAATACCGCCTTCTATAAGCTTGTTAGCTTCGTTAAGGTCAAGTACGGATATAAGCGAGCTTTTATCATCAGGATTAATATATACACCCTCAACATCTGTAAGAAATGCAAGCTTTTCAGCATATATTGCGCCTGCTATTGCACAAGCAGCATCATCAGCATTTATATTATAAGTATCGCCGTTATCATCCATGCCAATTGGTGCAATAACTGGTATAAAATCATTTTCAATAAGAGTATCAATAATTTCTGTATTTACTGACTGGATATCACCTACATAACCAATATCCTTGCCATCTGGCATTTTCTTTACCGCTTTTAACATGCCGCCATCCTTGCCGCATATGCCAACAGCCTTTACACCAAGTTTCTCTACCATCTGCACAAGGTTTTTATTAACACGGTTAAGTACCATTTCTGCAATTTCCATTGTATCTTTGTCTGTTACGCGCAGCCCGTTTTCAAAACCGGTCTCTTTGCCTGTCTTGTCAAGCCACCTGCTTATTTCTTTGCCACCGCCATGTACTATAACCGGCTTCATCCCGACAAGCTTTAATAAAGCAACATCCTTAATTACACTCTCTTCAAGGTTCTTATCAAGCATTGCACTTCCGCCATATTTTACAACAACTTTTTTATTATTAAAATCACGTATATATGGAAGGGCTTCTATAAGAGTTTCTGCTTTCTCTGTAATTATATCAAAATATTCTTTCTTTTCTTCATCATTCATAACTTTTCCCCATCTTTCTTTATTTTCAGGCCCAGTACCCATTTAATATGCCTCTGCCAGGTGGCAGTAACAATATCTATTATTTAAGGAAACATTGGTATTGTCTTAAGGCCTGTATTTTCTTCAAAACCAAACATTATATTCATATTCTGGACTGCCTGTCCTGCTGCACCCTTTACAACATTATCAATAGCACCCATCATAATAATACGCCCTGTGCGCTCATCTATTTTAAAGTTTACATCTACAAAGTTGCTTCCCTCTGTCCACCTTGTTTCTGGAAATACATTTTCATCAAGCACACGTACAAAATATTCTTTGCCATAATATTTATCATATACCGCTTTAACTTCATTATATGAAAGTTTTCCAGCCAGCTTTGCATATGATGTGGCAAGTATTCCCCTGTTCATAGGTACAAGATGAGGGGTAAAGTTTATAATAACATCCTTTCCAGACGCATAGGAAAGCTGGTCTTCAATTTCTGGTGTATGCCTGTGTACTGCAACACCATATGGCTTAATACTTTCATTAACTTCACAGTACAGGTTTGCTGTTTTTGCCCCACGTCCTGCACCAGATACGCCTGATTTTGCATCAACGATAACAGTATCCATATCAATAAGCCCCTCTTTAGCCAGAGGGTAGATTGAAAGAACTGTACATGTAGGAAAACAGCCAGGGTTTGCAATAAGCCTTGCATTTTTTATATCTTCCCTGTTGGCTTCACAAAGCCCGTATACAGCTTCTTCTATAAAGCCAGGGCTCTGGTGCTTAATCCCATACCATTCCTCATATTTTGCAACATCTTTAATCCTGAAATCAGCGCTAAGGTCAATTACTTTTGTCCTGCTTAATACTTCCTCACTAACAAGTGAACTGCAAAGCCCCTGCGGTGTAGCCGTAAAAATAACATCTGCCTGTCCTGCAAGCTCTTCTATGTCCTCACCCATACAGGTACTGTCTGTAATCTGGAACATATTGCCAAATATGCTGCTGTACTTCTTATCTATATATGACCTTGAGCCATACCATACAATCTCCACACCTGGATGCTGTAAAAGTATACGCACAAGTTCCTGTCCTGCATAACCAGTAGAACCTATAATTCCTGCTTTAACCATTAATTACACCATGCCTTTCATATGCTTATTTAACCACGCCAGGCAGCCTTGCCGGCTGCCCTGTAACGCAATGCCTATTATACAGCTAAATTTATATTTATGCAATAGAATTTTTATATTTATCTAAAAATATACATTATTTCTG
>CAJTRU010000010.1:41348-66323 GCA_910579085.1 uncultured Lachnospiraceae bacterium
AAACGGAAAAAATATTAATAAATATTCATAAAAATGTATATTTATTAATGTGTAAAAACCAGAAAACCTGTAATACAGAAATATTTCCATGTTACAGGTTTTTATAATAAATAACCATCATCTATAAGATGCATTAAAACATCTTATTATTTCAAAATATATTCAGTTTCATTTACTGTAACTGATTGTATATTATCCGTATCCACTAAACGGTTAAATACTAATGTAAAATTACCATCTATATCCCCACATGCATAACTGGTATTATCTATCTCCGTACCACACTGGTGTATGCCATCCATTTCATGTTCATGTACAATATACTTCTTACCATTTTTATAATTTATTGAAACATAGTATGCACTGTATGGGTCATACGCCTCATCATTATAAAGCCCAAGGCCTTTTTTCATATCAATTTTAACTGAAAGGGGTGAAACTTCTGCAATACCATTCTTAGCATTGGTAAATACTGTCTTTTCTGCCTTATCGCTGACAGGGACAGGAACAGAATTGTATTTAATTTCACTAATATATTTTTCATACTGGATACCTTCTGCTGCATAAAGCTCATCATTTGTACAAGGATATTCTTCTATATTAAGGGTAACACTGTCTGTATTCTCCTGGTACTGGCATGTCATATAATAGTAACAATAAACCTTATCTTCTGAGGATTTGTCTATATCTACAAATATTTTACCATCATATTCATCAAAATTAAAATAAAATTTTGCATTGCCAGAAAAGGCTGCCCCTTTACTTCTGTTATAGGATTTATTATATTCCAGTACATCAACGCCGCCTTTTTTCTCAAGGGTAAATTCTGCAACAGCAGCATTTCCATCATGTACAAATGACAGTACAGACAGCTTTGTATCACCAATTTTTAAATCAACTGGGTTATAAGATATATTATCCCCAATTAACTCCTCAGCCTTTTCCGGGTCAGTATTTTCATATTCAGATTTAGGGTATGTTATCTTGCATGATGTACCTTTTTCATCATCATATAAATATTCACTATATGGCTCACCATACTCCACACCTTTGCCTTCATTTCCCCATATCCTGTTAAAGAATTCCCCTCCTGTTGCGGCATTAGTTATAACTGGTACAGATATAATTAACAAAACGGCAGCGGCAGCAGCAGCTTTCTTATATTTTTTGAATGAAGAGTTACAGACACTTTTACGGTACTCCTTAATGAGTTCCTTTTTATTGTTTTTATACTTGTCTGAAAACTCATGAACACCATCTAATGCATCAAAATCTTCAATAGAAATATCAAATAACTCCTGACTTATGTAATTGTCCTTTTTCTCCATATCCATTACTTCCTTTCACTATAGTTTTAAGCATTAACTTAGCCCGTTCAAATCTTTTCCTTACATTTGCTTCAGTAATTCCAAGTTCACTAGCAGTTTCTTTTACTGATAAATTCTTTACAGCAAGGCAGTTTACTACTGAATAATATTTTTCTGGCAGCACAGAAACCAGTTCTTCCATGTCAACTGTATCCTCTTTGTTATCATTACAGGAAATATTATTAATATCTGCATCCTGTCCTGGAAAATATATAATCTCCTGTTCTCTTTTCTTCTTGTTATACATGTTTATAGAAGAATTTTTAATAACAGTAATTATATATCTTTTACAGTCATCAGAGCCTGGTTCTGCAAAATATACATTATGCTTCATCATCTTAATAAAAGCTTCCTGTACTGCATCTTCAGCCAGTCCTTCATCATGCAGCACACTGTATGCCACATGGTACATCTTCTGTTCATATAATTCATAGCATTTTTCAATAAACCTTACTGATGCCTTTTTACTTTGCATTACTGCACCTCCCTTTATATCCTGCTGGCACCAAAGCCTTATGTATTGTGCTTACACTATATATAACCATTCTGGAAATGGATTTGTGACAAATAAAAAATAAAAAGACGGGAAATTCCCGTCTAAATTTTAGCATATATGTAATTGTATGTATATTTACATTATATACCAGCAAAACTCTTATTCCTCTGGAACATCATCATAATATGGCCCAGTCAGTTCAGCATAAGTAAAGAAATCATCATCATCCAGTTCCAGTGTCCTGTCTACATAATATTCAAGCCAGTCAAGGAAATTCATTGTCTTTTTGTTAACTGGATTTAATAATGGGAAAATGCCAGCATCATTAGCAAGGTCAAAATACCAGACTGTGCCATATGTATCTTTATCATCCGAATTTACTATTAATATACTGTACATTGCACATCCTTCATGGCATAAGAATATAAAGCCTGAATCTGTCATTTCATCATTAAGTTTATTATATTCTTCATCTGAAAGTTTATAAATATCCAGAGGATTTTCTATAGTATAATAAAATTTCTGGCTTAAATTTGTATCATCTGCATCTTGTTGGTCAAAAATGCTGTACAGCCCGTAAAATGGCTGTGAACCGCTTCCTGCTACTGTTGTTATAAATCTTCTGTAATCCTCTGGCAGCTTTATTCCATTTTTCTCTTCAAACTTAGCAACCCTTTCTTCCTTTAATGGTTTGTCCCATACTGGCGGAAAATCGCCACATGTGTCCACTGGGTTTTTATCCTTAAGTTTCTCCATTTTCTCCATTATAATTTTAATGCGTCCATCAATATCCATTTCTTATCCTCCCTTGTTTTATTTATCTATAAGCAAAACCGGATGTGCAAGCCTGCCTGCTTAATCCGGATTGCCTGCTTTCTTCCACTGCTTTGCCCATTGTCCATATACCCCTATGTCCTTCCATTCCACCCTCTTTCCAATAACAGGGCTGTTTTTATTATAACTTATATTAATCTTTATCTCAACTATATTTATTTAATAAGATAATTTCCAGTTATTTTTTATTTGCGGACGGACGCAGGGTTTCTATGTCCAGCCTAAACATATTCCATTACAGGGCACGCTTGCGCTACGCCAGCCCACGTAATGGTGCATAAAATCCCTATGCCACAAAAAATATAATATACATGCAAAATAAATATTATAACTGGAAATTATGGTGTGGGGAGAGTGATTTAGATGGACGGAAGTTTAATGATATTCTTTTTGGACTAATGTTTGTAAAACAATAACTACTACACTGTATAATAAGTGACTAGCAGAATAATTTCCACCCACCCCATTTACAGTTATCTGGTTATTCTGTTTTTTGTTGCAGATTGCGGGTGACAGGTTTTGCGTGCCAGATGCCAGCAATTATTCCGTTAAAGGGGTACTTTGAGTCCGCCGGCATTTAAGTCCATATGTCGCTGCGTGGCTCATCGTAGTGCAATGTTATTTAGTTAAGAGTTTTGACAGGAATGTTTTTGGAAAGTGCCAAAGATTAGATTAGCTGGCAAATTCCAAATGTGCTTACATGAACAAGCTGTACGGAACCGCTGGTGTTTAAGCCCCGTATTAAATGTTCCGTAGGAACATAGGGGCTTTATGCACCATTGCGTGTGACGTCCAAGCGAAAGCGTGCTTTGTTCATGGAAGTCACTTTGGATTTGTCAGCGCATCCCATCTTTATTAAATTCCGGCATATCCTCTTAACTAAATGACATTGCATCGTAGCGGAAGCGTACCCCTGTACGGAATATTCTGGCTCTGGCACAGAAACCGTCCGTCCGCCAAACACAAACACAAACAAAACATAACTGGAAATTATCTTCCATATATTTGTTTTAAGAAATTTTTACAAATATAACCGCATTTATTATTCCATTTTTGCCTGAAATGGTATATAATGGACTTGATTTTACAGGAATACGGGCAGTGTTCCTGGAATTACGGCTTCACATATGTGGAGATTATAAAGAGATGGAGGTTATGTTATGTTAGTATCAGCTAAAGAAATGCTTACTAAAGCTAAAGCTGGCAAATATGCAGTAGGCCAGTTCAATATCAACAACTTAGAGTGGACAAAAGCCATTTTACAGACAGCACAGGAATTAAACTCACCTGTTATCTTAGGTGTATCAGAAGGCGCTGGCAAGTATATGTGTGGTTACAAGACAATAGTTGGCATGGTTAATGGTATGCTTGAAGAGTTAAATATAACTGTTCCTGTAGCACTTCACCTTGACCACGGTTCATTTGAAGGTGCAAAGGCTTGTATTAATGCAGGTTTTTCATCAATTATGTTTGATGGTTCACATTATCCTATTGAAGAGAATATTGACAAAACTACACAGTTAGTACATGCATGTGATGTTCTTGGTCTTTCACTTGAAGCAGAAGTTGGTTCAATAGGCGGTGAAGAAGATGGTGTAGTTGGCGCTGGTGAATGTGCTGACCCTGACGAGTGCAAGATGGTTGCAGACCTTGGTGTTACAATGCTTGCAGCAGGTATCGGCAATATTCATGGCAAATATCCTGAAAACTGGCAGGGGCTCAGTTTTGAAACTCTTGATGCAATCCAGGCTAAGACAGGGGACATGCCTCTTGTTCTTCATGGTGGTACAGGAATTCCTGCTGAAATGATTAAAAAGGCTATTTCACTTGGTGTTGCTAAGATTAATGTTAATACAGAGTGCCAGCTTTCATTCCAGGAAGCTACACGTAAGTATATTGAAGAAGGCAAGGACCAGCAGGGCAAGGGATTTGACCCACGTAAGCTTTTAGCTCCTGGTGCAGAAGCTATTAAGGCTACTGTTAAAGAGAAGATGGAACTCTTTGGTTCAGTTGGAAAGGCTTAACAAGACAGGTTAAACCAGTTAAGATTAAGGCAGTTATATAAGCGCAAGCCGTATTGACTTGCGCTTTTAGCTTATTTTATCCCATAATAAGAAATATAATGGAGGTTACATGGTTAAAAAAGAATTTTTAGATATTCTTAGGGAGAGCCTTGCGGGGAATATCCCAGTGTCTGAAATAGAAGAAAATATCCGTTATTATAAAGATTATATTGAGAATGGGGCAGAGTCTGAAGAGGAGGCACTTAAACAGCTTGGTGACCCGCATCTTATTGCAAGGACTATTATAGACAGTTTCAAGGCTTCAAAAGGGCCTATGGCAGATTTTTATACTGAACAGGCGAGGAATGAATACAGCAGTGGTACTTTTGAAGAAGATGGAAGCAGTGCAGAAGATGAAGATAATGTATATACAGAGTTTAAATATAAAACAGGATTTGGACGTAATTTTAAATGGTATGAGAAACTTGTCCTGGGAATTATTATAATTGGAATTATTTCATTAGTGCTTTTTATTGGAGGGCTTGCAATTGCCATTATTTTACGCATTATCCTTCCAGTTGTTTTGGTACTGGTAATTATAAAGTTTATTGCAGATTATTTCAGGAGAGGTTGACAGAATATGGCATATAATGGTATTATCCTTTATTAAAGCGGAAGAAATGAGGAAAATATGTATAAGATATTATATAAAGATGGGGATGCAAAGAGAGGGCAGCTTGAAACTGTACATGGTACTATACAGACACCAGTATTTATGAATGTTGGTACAGATGGTGCAATGAAAGGGGCTGTTTCAACACAGGATTTGCAAGGGATTAAAACACAGGTTATGCTTTGCAATACTTACCACCTGCATGTCAGGCCAGGAGATGGTATTGTAAGAGATATGGGCGGAATACGTAAATTTATGGTCTGGGACAAGCCTGTACTTACTGACTCTGGCGGTTTCCAGGTATTTTCACTTGCAGGGCTGAGGAAGATAAAAGAAGAAGGCGTATATTTTAATTCACACATTGATGGCAGAAAGATTTTTATGGGGCCAGAGGAAAGTATGCAGATACAGTCAAATATTGCATCTACAATTGCAATGGCGTTTGATGAGTGCACCCCATACCCTGCTACAAGGGAATATATGCAGAATTCTACAGACAGGACATTAAGGTGGCTTGTACGCTGCAAAAAAGAGATGGACAGGCTTAAAAGCCTTGATACTACTATTAACAGGCAGCAGCTTCTTTTTGGTATTAACCAGGGAGGTACTTTTGAAGATATACGCAGGGAACATGCAAAGAGGATAACAGAACTGGGGCTTGACGGGTATGCACTTGGCGGGCTTGCTGTTGGTGAAAGCCATGAGGAAATGTACAATATAATAGAAAAAACTGTACCATACCTTCCACAGGATAAGCCAGTTTACCTTATGGGCGTTGGCACTCCTGCCAATATACTGGAAGCAGTGGAACGTGGTGTAGACTTCTTTGACTGTGTTTATCCAGCCAGGAACGGGCGTCATGGGCACGCTTACACTAACTTTGGCAAACTGAACCTTTTAAATAAACAGTATGAACTGGATGAAAGGCCGCTGGATGAAACATGTGGCTGCCCTGTATGCAGGACATACAGCCGTGCATATATAAGGCATCTTTTAAAAGCTAAAGAAATGCTTGGGTTAAGGCTTATGGTTACACATAACCTTTATTTTTATAATACGCTGATGGAAGAAATACGCAGTGCAATAGAACAAGGCTGCTACAAAGAATATAAAAATAAAAAATTAGCAAATCTTAAGGAGGATTTAAAATGAATTTAGTATTATTAACCGGCGGCGGGGCACAAAGTCTTTTAAGCATAGTAGTTGTATATGCTGTTGTAATTGGTGTATTCTGGTTCTTTGCAATCAGGCCGCAGAAAAAGCAGCAGAAAGAACATGATGCACTTATAACAACACTTGAGGTAGGCGACAGCATACTTACAACAAGCGGTTTCTTTGGTGTTGTTATAGATATAACAGATGAAGTTGTTATTGTAGAATTTGGTAATAATAAAAACTGCCGTATCCCTATGAAAAAAGAAAATATAGTAGAGATAGACAAGCAGAGCAGTGAAAAATAATAAAACAGTTTATAGCGATTTGCGGTATACTCTTGGAGATATGCCGTATTTTTTTTTGAAAAGACGGTTAAAATATGAAAGATTGGCAAAGCCAGTTTCATATGATATTTCCAGGACAGGTTTATCTGTAGTAGAAAGAAGGGTACATGCAACAGAAAGCCTGTGGTCATTCAGGTATTCTGTAAAAGTACATCCCATATGTTTTTTAAAAAACTTCATAAAGTGTGATGTGCTGAAACCTGCTGCATTGGCGGCATCAGAAGGGGCGAGTGGTTCATTGTGGTGTATATAAATATAATAAAGTATTTCCTTTAATTTGGCAGCATGCCTGTTTACTGGTTTCTGTGAGCTGATATCAACAAGATTTGTAAAAACAAGTGAAAAAAACTGGAAGAGATAACCTTTAATTCCAAGTTCATATCCTGGGACTGGTGCAGAGCGCAGTTTGTCTATAGAGTCAATGCATGAGCGTAACTGGCTGTAAATATCCAGGGATTTATTAATATGTGCAGGAAATACAAAATTATTTTCAAAAAAGGGGTGTAACAGGCTGGCAGTACAGTAATCCTGTCCGTTTCCGTATAACAGTCCTGGCAGGAAAAGTATATTTTCATATTCCATGCAGTTATCATTGTACTGGCTTATGGAGTGGAGCTGTCCAGGAAGTATAAGCATAATGTCACCTGCTGTTACTATATATTCCTGTAAGTCAATACAGATTTTGCCGCTGCCTTTTTTAATAATTATGAATTCTGTTTCTTTATGCCAGTGTGTATTTACCTGGGTAAAATCAAGTGGTATTGTACAAAGATATGTATTGTATGGAAAATTTACAGATACATGCGGTTTTTTCTCATGATAATATTCATAATCAGGGTTACTCATGGTTATATATCCTTTTTCTGGTAATTTGATAGTATTGTACCACTTTTAGCAACTATTGTGCAAGATAAAAGTTATAAGATGCAATTATAATATGTACAGTTAGAAAACAAGCGTAAGAGTTAATAAGTGTACTGGGAAATTTTATTTTATTCAGGAGGTTTATTATGGAAATGCAAAACAAAATTGAGGGGTATTTAGGAAAGGGAGTAAAGGCAGCATCAAATGAGGAGATTTATTATGCACTTTTAAAACTTGTAAAGGATATGTGCAAGGATAAAGAGGCAAACAAGGGGTCTAAAAAAGTGTATTATATTTCTGCAGAATTTCTTATTGGAAAACTGCTTTCTAATAATTTAATCAATCTTGGCATTTTTGATGATGTAAAAAAATGCCTGGCTGAAAATGGCAAAGATTTAACAGAAATTGAAGAAACAGAGCCAGAACCTTCACTTGGCAATGGCGGTCTTGGAAGGCTTGCAGCATGTTTTATGGACTCAATAGCAACACTTGGGCTGAATGGTGCAGGAATAGGCCTTAATTACCACTTTGGGCTGTTTAAACAGGTATTTGAATGTAATAAGCAGAAGGAAGTTAAAAATCCATGGATTGAAAAAGAGAGCTGGCTTGTAGATACAGGAATACATTTTCCAGTACAGTTTAAAGACTTTACTTTAAATTCAACATTGTATGATATTGATGTCCCTGGATATGGAAGCGGGGTAAACAAGCTTCATTTATTTGATATAGATACATTGGACGAGTCAATTGTAGGTGATGGCATATCTTTTGATAAATCACAGATTTCCAAGAACCTTACACTTTTCCTTTATCCAGATGACAGTGACAAGGCAGGGGAACTTTTAAGGATTTACCAGCAGTATTTTATGGTAAGCAATGGTGCACAGTTAATTCTTAAGGAAATAGATGAAAATGGTTATGATGTAAAGAAGCTTTATGAACATGCTGTTATACAGATTAATGATACACATCCTTCTATGGTAATACCAGAACTTATCCGTCTGTTACAGGAGCGTGGCATAGAGTTTGATGAAGCAGCAGATATTGTTAGCAAGACATGTGCATATACTAACCATACAATCCTTGCAGAAGCACTTGAGAAATGGCCTGTTTCATATCTTGAAGAAGTTGTACCACAGCTTATGCCTATAATCAGGAAACTGGATGAGAAGGTTAAGGCAAAATATTCTGATGCAAAAGTTGCAATTATAGATAATGAAAACCGTGTGCATATGGCACATATGGATATACATTATGGTTTCAGTGTAAATGGTGTGGCTGCACTCCATACTGATATACTTAAGCAGTCAGAGTTAAAGGCATTTTATGATATTTATCCTGAAAAGTTCAATAATAAAACAAACGGAATTACATTCCGCCGCTGGCTTATGCACTGCAATACAGAACTTGCAGAATACATTACAAGCCTTATAGGGGATGGCTGGAAAAAGGATGCAAAAGAGCTGGAGAAACTTCTTGGATATAAGGAAGATACAGAAGTCCTTAAAAAGATGTTAGAGATAAAGGAAAATAATAAGAAACAGCTTAAAAAATACCTTAAAGATACGCAGAATATAGATATTCCAGAGAAGTCAATATTTGATATACAGGTTAAGCGCCTGCATGAGTACAAGCGCCAGCAGTTAAATGCACTTTACCTTATCTATAAATACAAAGAAATCAAGTCAGGAAAGCTTCCAGAAACACCAATTACAATGGTATTTGGCGCAAAGGCAGCACCAGCATATACACTTGCTAAGGATATTATACACCTTATCCTTTGTTTAGAGCAGATTATTGAAAATGACCCACAGGTTAATCCGTATTTAAAAGTGGTAATGGTTGAAAACTACAATGTAACAAAGGCAGCAAAACTTATCCCTGCATGTGATATTTCGGAGCAGATTTCACTTGCATCAAAAGAAGCAAGCGGAACTGGAAATATGAAATTTATGCTTAACGGGGCTGTTACACTTGGCACAATGGATGGTGCAAATGTTGAGATTAATGACCTTGTTGGCAAGGAGAATATTTATATATTTGGCAAGTCAAGTGATGAAGTTATTAAACTTTATGACACAAATGGATATTCATCAAGGAAAATATATGAAGAAGATACACTTGTAAAAGAACTTGTTGACTTTATAATCAGCCCAGAATTAATAATGGCTGGAGACCCTGCAAGCCTTGGACGCCTCTTTAAAGAGATTGTTAATAAGGACTGGTTTATGACATTGCTTGATATAAAAGAATATATTGCTGTGAAAGACAAAATGCTTGGTGATTACTCAGACAGAATGGGCTGGGCAAAGAAAATGCTTGTAAATACAGCAAAAGCAGGATATTTCTCATCAGACAGAACCATAGAAGAGTATAATAATGATATCTGGAAGTTGTAGGCTTTTGGGTTTTGTAAGTATTCCGCTAAGGTACAATGTTATTAAGTTAGGGAGATTTGTTTAAAAATAGTATAATTACTAAAATTGCAGAATGGGCTGGCAAATCCAGAATGTTTCTTAGATGGCATATTTGGAATTTGCCAGCCATTCTGCTTTTTGGTAATTTATAAAAATATTTTCTATTCTGAAGCAAAGACCAAAAAACAAGTATTGTTACGTCCGTTTACCATACACAGGATAACTGGGAATTATCCTGCATACAGTTTATTGTAAAGGAATTTATGAAGCAGACGTGCAAGTATTGCGGAAATAGGTTGTTTTCTAGCTAGGATTTGTATATAATATAAGTGAAAGTGGGGTGTATATAAAATGACAATAGATACAAACACAATGATTTCAATTACAGAGGCAAATCAGAATTTTTCAAAAGTAGCCAAAGTAGTTGATGAACATGGAACAGCGGTTATTTTGAAAAATAATGTACCCAGATATCTAGTCATTGATTTCAGTAAAGCAGAAAAAGAAAAAGTTGCAAGTAATGAAGATGTATTTGCAATATCTGAACGGTTAATTAGACAGAATATGGAAGCATATGAGGTTCTTGCAAAATGATTATTTTAAGCAAAGAACAGGTGCTAAAACTTCATGCAAGTTTAATAAAAGCCACTGGAGGAAGTGACGGTATCCGTGATGAAGGAATGTTGGATTTGGCGTTAAATAATCCATTTCAACCGTTTGGAGGAAAAGAGCTTTATCCAAGTATTCAGGCAAAGGCGGCACGGCTTTGTTACGGATTGGTAAAAAATCATGCAATGATAGACGGAAACAAAAGACTTGGTACGCATGTTATGTTAGTTTTTCTTACATTAAATGGATATGAATTGTATTACAGCCAAAAGGAGTTAAGTGATGTAATTCTTGCACTGGCATCTGGTAATATTGGCGAAAAGGAAATCTTACAATGGATTATTGAACATCAACAATAAGTATCTGGTGTTTAAGAGCGGAATATACCAAAAAATTGTCAAATCAGAATTGGGAGCTGTGGGAGAATAATTATGGTTAATTTGAAGAAAATAAATCATGGTAATTGGATGGAATGCATTGGACTTGATGTACATGATTGGCAAAAACAATTTGTAAATCCGAACATTTTTAGCTTGGCGGAGGCATATGTACATTCAGATGCAAATAAAGAGGATGCAGAAGAATATTACAGATGTATTCCATTTGCAATATATTGTAATGACAAAATGGCAGGATTTACTCTTATAACATATGAAAAAGAATGTGGGTTTGATGATACTCCTGGATATGAGATTTACAGATTAATGATTGCAAAAGATTATCAGGGAAAAGGTATTGGAAAAGAAACGATAAAAAGAATTATTGAATACATAAAGACATTTCCATATGGAAATGCTGGGTATATATATGCGTCCTGGCATCCAGAAAATACAGTATCGGAGCGGTTATGCCTGGGCAGTGGATTTGAAGTTGTTGGAAAAGATGAGGAGGATGGGGCGGTAATATCAAGATTGAAAATATAATTAGTTAACATTAAATTCCTGTTTTTAGAATGGCAGCCAGCTAAAAAGCAAATAACTACCGCTGCATAGGACGGCACACGAAGCCATGAAACCAGGAAAAGACTTCTTCTTTCCATGTATAAAATATTGTATTTTTCCAGCTGGTTTATTATGGACAGGCAGCCATATCCAAATATTATTTTGTATTACTAATACAATACCACAATCACACTTAGGCAACAAGTGTGTTGTGGTTTCTGCCAATGTTTCTTGTTTTAAAAACTATCTGTTTTCATAGATTAACTCAACAATTCCATTATAATTCCGTGTATGAACCAATGATAGTTTCTGCTCATTTGGGAACTCTCCAAAAAGCCTGATACCTTATACTCCTTTCATTACCTGCCAATTCTGGAATAAGTCTTTGGCTCTAAAGCTATTATAATTCCAGGTGGAAAATACATACTCCAATTTTCTACAGGGGATAGTTGCACGCTTCTGCAAGTTTCTCAAGATACCTGTATGGCACAGCAAGGTTTCCCCTGCCACTTCCGATATCTATTGCTGGTTTGTTGCTGCCGTGGAAGTCTGAACCGCCGCTTGGCAGCAGGTTATATTTTTTAGCAAGTTTTTTTGCATATGCTCTGTCTGCTTCTGTGTGGTTTGAGTATAGAACTTCAATCCCCATAAGACCTGAAAGTGCAAGCCTTCTTATTAATTTTTCAAGTTCTGATTCTTTTAGCTTGTAGTGAAGGGGATGTGCAAGTATAGGGACGCCTCCTGCATTTCTTATTAGTTCTATGCCTTCTTCTGGTTCTATATATTTGCGTGGCACATAGTAAGGTGTGGTTGTGTCAAGGTATTTTTTAAATGCTTCAGCAGGTGTCTGGACTATCTTATTATCAACAAGGAAACGTGCGAAGTGGGCTCTTGTTATAACAGTGTCTGGGTTGCCCTCCATAAGTGCTTCAATTGAAATTGGAATTCCTGCTTTTTGCAGGTTTGAAACCATTTCCATATTACGGTCATCTCGCCTCTTTATTATTATCCTGGCAGCACTTTTAAATGAAGTATTTTTATGGTTTATAAAAAGTCCTACAATATGTATGTCCCTGTCTTTGTATGCAACAGACAGTTCAGTACCAGGTATAAATTTTAATGGCGCATTTTGTTCTTTTACTGCATTGATGGCATCTTCTATGCCAGATACAGTATCATGGTCAGTAAGTGCAAATGCAGCAAGCCCTTTTTGTACAGCTTTACCAACAAGCACAGAGGGAGGGCATGTCCCGTCAGAATAGTTTGAGTGTGTGTGTAAATCAATATATTTCATAATATTTATATTTCCTCCGTTTTGCATTTTATAAAATTAATAAACATTATACCATAACAGGTATATTTTGTGGCTGAAAGGTATAAATATGAGTAATAAGAATTATTAGGAGATATTTTCAATATGGAGAAGAAAAATATCCTAAATTACGCTATAATATTAGCTGGTATGTTTATTGCCAGTGCAGCAATGCTTGCGGCAATGTCAGCAGTTATATGGAAAACAGGTGCGGGAGCAGGAGCTGTCAGCGGATGTGTTATTATTGTGTACATATTATCAAATTTTATTGGCGGTTTTGTGGCAGGAAAGAAAGCAGGCAAGCATAAATTCCTGTGGGGAATAGCTGTAAGTGTTGTGTACTTTGCAGTTATATTTGTTGCAGGAATATGGTTTATGGGAAATGAGCCTGTGCCAAGGCCAGAGGTTATAACAGGGGCTATGGTTTGTATAATTTCGGGCATGTTTGGAGGGATGATTGCGCCTTGACAAAACAGTAACAAAAATTGACATAATTGTAATATATTTTTAAAACAAAAGTAAAAGATATATGTTAAGATAGTTAAAATATCGCAGAAATTTGGGAATAATTAAAATGCTGATAAAAAAATTGGAGGGAACATCAAATGGACAATAGGGGAAAGCACTTTAAAGATGAGAGTGGTATTTTTGAAAGGGAGTCGTACCGGGTTAGAAGTATCATGAACCAGAGGAGAAGACGCAATGAAATGAAAACAAGGGTAATACTTTTTGGAACAGGGATTGTACTTGTGGCTGTCCTGACGGTGCTTGCTTTTAAGCTTGCTGGATTAAATGGCGTAAGTGATAAACAGGATAATGTTTCGGCAGCAGGAAGTTCTTCTTCAAATGAGGGAAAAGAAACAGAAAACAAGCAGAAAAAGAAAAATGACAACAAAGAAAAAGACAAAGAAGAACCAGCAAAGCCAGTTACAGCAACAGGCCAGAAAAGATGGCTCCGTGACGGGCTTGACCCTGACAAGCCAATGGTTGCGCTGACATTTGATGACGGGCCTTATACTCCTGTGACAAGTAAAATTTTAAAAGTTCTTAAAAAGTATGATGCAAGGGCTACATTTTTTGTTGTTGGAAACCGTGTCCCACAATATAAAGATATGGTAAAGCAGGCATATGAGCAGGGAAATGAAATTGCAACACACACATATAACCATGCAAATCTTACAAAGCTCAGTAAGAAAGGTATTAAATCTGAACTTGATAAAAGCAAAGAGGCTATAAAGGATGTTATTGGATGTGGTTTTTCAGCTTTAAGGCCACCAGGAGGCAATATTAATGACAAAATGAGAAGTGTTATAAAAGTCCCAATGATTTATTGGAATGTTGACACGGAGGACTGGAAGAGCAGGAATTCAAAATCCGTTTTAAATGAGTGCAAAGTAATCCAGGATGGTGATATTGTACTTATGCATGATTTATATACTTCAACAGCAGATGCTGTTAAAAAACTTGTGCCAAGGCTTGTTAAGGAAGGATACCAGCTTGTAACAGTTGATGAGCTGTTCCATTATAAAGGCATTAATGCTGAAGGCGGGAAGGTTTATATGAGTGGAAGATAGTTTCATGAATATGTTTTTATTTATAGCACCTCTTCTGTAGGTAAACAGCAGGGGTGTTATTTTTGTATTGCCAGAATAAAGAGGTATATGTATAAGTTTAAATGGATAAAATTACATTGAATATGCCGGTGTTATGCTTGCAAACCACTTGACAACTATGTTATAATGATTTTTAATGTGGCTTACAGCATGGTTTACAGTATGATTATAAAGATAGTCACAAAAGAAGTTTAGTAAAGAAGGAGATATGTAGCATGAAGAACAAGAAGAAAGGGTTATTGTATCTATTTATAATTCTTGCAGTAACCGGGCTCTGTACTTTTACAACATTGGTTGGTTTTACTGATGCTCATAGGGGCAGTGCCCAGAATATTAAACTTGGTTTGGATTTAGCAGGTGGTGTGAGTATTACATACCAGGCTGTAAAGGATAATCCAACTGATACAGAGATGCGTGACACAATTGCAATGATGCAGGACAGGGCAGAAGTATATAGTACCGAGTCTTCTGTAGTCCAGGAGGGAAATAACCGCATTTCTATTGATATACCTGGTGTTGAAAATGCAGACGAAGTTCTTGAATCTTTAGGTAAAGAAGGTACACTTGACTTTGTTGCAGCAGATGACATGAAATTTGATGATGCTGGCAATCCAGAGTATACTAAAGTTGTGTGTTCAGGAAAGCATGTTAAAAATGCAGAAGCAGGAACACAGCAGGATGAAATAACAAAAAATAAAGAGTATGTAGTAGAGCTCTCATTTAATGCAAAGGGAACAAAGAAATTTGCACAGGCAACTGCTGAGGCATACCCTTCAAGAAAACAGATATATATTGTATATGATGGAAAAGTATTGTCTGCACCTGCTGTACAGAATGAAATAACAGATGGAAAAGCTGTTATTTCAGGAAGTTTCCAGACATATGCAGAGGCGGACGAGCTTGCTTCTATGATACGTATAGGTGCACTGCCTGTTGAGCTTAAGGAAATACAGTCACAGGTAGTAGGTGCACAGTTAGGACAGGATGCAATTAATACAAGCCTTCTGGCTGGTGCTATTGGTTTTGGCCTTGTAGTATTATTTATGGTAATTTTCTACAGGCTGCCAGGACTTGCTTCTTCAATTGCACTGGTATTCTATCTTGTGGTTATGCTTGTAGCGCTTAATGTGCTTGATATTACACTTACACTTCCAGGTGTTGCAGGTATTATATTAAATATTGGTATGGCAGTTGATGCCAATGTTATTATATTTACACGTATTAAGGAAGAATTAAGAATAGGAAAGTCAGTACAGTCAAGTATAAAGATTGGTTTTGACAAAGCGCTTTCTGCTATTGTGGATGGTAATGTAACAACACTTATTGCGGCAGTTGTTTTATATGCCAAAGGCTCAGGAACTGTAAAGGGCTTTGCAACTACACTCGCACTTGGTATTGTACTTTCAATGTTTACATCACTTGTCATTACAAAGCTTATTCTTAATGCTATGTATTCATTAGGTGTAGATGATGTTAAGTATTTTGGTGTTGAGAAAGAAAGAAAACAGATTAACTTTATTGGAAATAAAACTAAATTCTTTGCAATTTCTGGAGTTATGATAGTTGCATGTGTAGTTATGCTTGTAGTGAATAGTGCAAGAGATGGCCATATACTTAATTATGGTCTTGACTTTATGGGTGGTACAACCTATGATATACCATTTAGTGACAGCCAGAAGATAGATGCAGATTTTAAGAAAGAAATAGAAAACATTTTCATGGAAGAGAGTGGCTCAAATGATGTTGTTATAGCTGAAGTTGCTGGTGCTAATGAACTTACAATTAAGACAGTTGAACTTTCAGAAGAACAGCGTAAGAACCTTACTTCAACTATTTCTTCAAAATACAGTATTGAAGAGGACAGTATCCAGATACAGAGTATAAGTGCTTCAGTTTCTGATGAAATGAAATCTGATGCTATTATTGCGGTAGTTATTGCAGCAATCTGTATGCTTATATATATCTGGTTCAGGTTTAAAGATATTATTTTTGCTGGCAGTGCAGTATTAGCACTTCTGCATGATGTTGTATGTGTGCTTCTTGTCTATGCAGCAGCAAGAATTTCAGTAGGTAACACATTTATAGCATGTATGCTTACAATAGTAGGTTATTCAATTAATGCTACTATCGTAATATTTGACCGTATACGTGAGAACCTTGGTACACGTACAAGCAGTGAAGCACTTGAGGGAATAGTAAATGACAGTATTACACAGACACTGATAAGAAGTATAAATACTTCACTTACAACTTTCTTTATGGTAGTTATGCTTGCTATACTTGGTGTAGAGTCAGTAAGGGACTTTGCAATTCCTCTTCTTGCAGGTATAATATGTGGTGCATATTCATCTGTATGTATAACAGGTACACTCTGGTATACAATTAAAAAAGCAGCATCAAAGAAAAAAGCAGATGCAAAAAGCAGCAGTAAAACAGAGATGAAAAAAGCATAAAGGTATTTTAGTTATAAATTATAAAGAGGTGTTTTTACTTAGGAGTTACCTAGGTAAAAACACCTCTGGTAATTTCTGGTAATCTGCCTGCCTTAACTATTGTACTCTATTGTTTTTTCTGTATATTTACGCTCCATTTCATGCCGTGCTTTTCTATTCTCTATTGTATCAAAAATAATAGAAAAATCATAATCTTCTGGGTATAATTCTGTTGCTGCAACCTGCAATTTAACACGCTTATGGTTAATCCAGATTTTTCTGCCTGGAAGCTGTACCCTTAAAACCCCTTTATCATTTACAGGTTCACACACAATCCCCGTCTTTTTATCAGGAAAAACCATAACACTGTCACCTCTTTTAAATTTATTCCTAAGTCCATCCTGCTCTTTCTTATGTCTGGTTCTTTGGATTTTACCGCTTTTCTGGTGCTTTGTAATATTTTGGTTATCTTTAATATGGTAATTTTGGGCTGCATCTTTGCCATAGGCATGGGATATAGCTGTTTTTAGCATATTGCCTGGCATCCCAAGCTTTTCTGCTATATAAAATGCACAGCTTTCCCCTGCCTCACCTATTACCATCTTATAAACAGGGCAAAGTGTTTCTTTGTCAAATGCCATTCTTGCATTAATAATCCCTTGTGTCCTGTCTGCATATTCCTTTACTTCTGGATAATGTGTAGTCACCAGAAAAAGGCATCCCTTTTTCTTAAGTTCTTCCAGCACAGCAATAGCAATTCCCATACCCTCTGCCGGGTCTGTTCCAGAACCAAGCTCATCCATTATTACAAAGCTTTCACTATCTGTTTCTTCTAAAATCTGCATTATATTTTTAATATGTGCTGAAAATGTTGACAGGTTCTCTGCAAGGTTCTGGCCATCCCCTATATCACATAGATATGAACTGTTCATACATATACCAGCTTCCCTGCATGTGACATGAAGCCCGCACTGTGCCATTATACAGTTAAGCATAACTGTCTTTATAGCTATAGTTTTGCCTCCTGTGTTTGGGCCTGTAATAATTATCCCGCTTGTACTTCCTCCCATTTCAAACTGTAATGGCACACTAGTATTTTTATCCATTAAAGGATGCCTGGCATCTTTTAACACAATACTTCTTCCTGTACTAATCTCTGGCTCTGAAGCATCCAAATCAATGCTTAATTTTCCTTTAGAAAAGATAAAATCAAGCTTTTCTATTACTGAAATATTATCATTTATAATATCTGCAAAGCCAGCTACCATTGAAGTTAAAGTATATAAAATCTGGTATACTTCATTCTCTTCATTAATCCTAAGAATCTGTAATTCTTCATAATATTTTGCAATACTTAAAGGCTCAATAAAGAATGTATTGCCTGTTGCTGATTTGTCAACAACCGTTCCTGGCACTTTAAATTTACATTCTTTTTTAACTGGTACACAGAGCCTTCCATTGCGGAATGTAGAATAACTGTCTGCCATATATTCTTTATCCTTGCGCATTATATGTGCTGCTTTTAACTTCATCTGTTCTTCTGTTTTAGCAATCTTTTTCCTGTACTGGAGCAGGTTTTTTGATGCATAATCATCTATTGCCCCTCCTCTGGTTTTACTTAAAATTTCTTCCCTTAAACTGTCACATGCTTCAAGGTTTTCGTCATAAAAGGCAAGATGGTTTCCATATATTTTCCCACGTCCAAGGTAGTCTTTTAAGCGCTTTACTGCAACAAGCACTTTCTCTGTGCGTTCAAGCTGGTATGGGGAAAGACATTCGCCTTTTCTAGCTGCTGCAACAATCTCTTTAATCTCTTTTACATCTGGCAGTGGAGGTGTTCCAAGTTTTTCAATTAGAACCCGGCTGTCTGTTGTGTCTTTTAGATGTCTTCTTAAGTCACTTTCAGATAAATAAAATCCCATATTATGGATTACTTCTTTTGCGTGTCCTGTAACAGCAAGGTCTGCCCATTTTTCTTTTATTTTATCAAATTCTATCTGCTTTTCTATGTCCATTTCTTATATCCTCTTTTCTATGAACTTGCACTGTTATAATGTTTTAAACCACATTTCCATATAATACATGTAATTATAGAAAATAATACTACTACAAATATTCCATAAATACCTGTCCATAAATCCATTTCTTTTATAATGCTTTGTACTGGCAGGGTTGCCATAATACCATATGGCATAATAAGATAAAAAAATAATTTATATATTCCATATAAAGCAATGCCTGGAAGTTTCATACATAAGTCAAGCCCTGCTTCTTCAATTTGTTCCATACGTGCCATTGAAACAGTATACAATGGAACAGAACGGATAATTACTTCCATATCATAATAAAGAATTTCCATAAGCAAAATCCAGAATATATATATTCCAGCCTGTACAATTCCTAGGTTTATATCTAAAATATTTATGCCATACAATATAATACAAACACTTAATGCTACTAGTGGCAAAGAGCCAGGGCTGATATTTTCAAATGTCAGCCTGAACAGAGGGCTTATTGGTTTTGATAAATACAAATCAAGTCCGCCGCTTCTTATTTTTTGAGGAATTTCATTAACTCCAAAAAAGTAAATTACCATATTGATTGCATTAAGCAATGAAAAAGTTCCAATATAAACAACCATTTCACCCTGTCCCCAGTTTCCAATTCTGTCTGTATTTGAATAAATAGCTTTAAATGCCAGTATTTGTACCAGAAATAATGAACTATCTATAAGAAATGGTGCAAAAAAATCCAGTCTTGACACCGCCAGGTTATTAAAACGCAAATGCACCATTTCTTTCAGCAATGCTTTTGAATTCTCCTTTGATACTTCATAAACCTGTTTATATGGATTTTCACTGGAAACCCTGGTAATATCTGTCTGGAAATTAATATTATTCATGGCATTATGGAAAGTTACAGAAAGCCTTTTGTTTTTCTGGTATTTTTCAAACAATTCCTGTGTACTGCCATCAAATATTTTCTGTCCATGATTAATTACAACTGTCCTTTTGCATAACGCCTTAATATCTTCCATATAGTGTGATGTAAGTATAATTGTTGTACCACGCTGTTTGTTAATTTCTTTTAAAAATATACGGATTTGTTTAGCAGCAATGGCATCAAGCCCTATTGTTGGTTCATCCAGGAATAATATTTCAGGATTGTGGAGCAAAGCTGTTAAAAGCTCCATTTTCATTCTTTCTCCTAATGATAATGTCCTCACCTGCACATCCATAATATCACTTGACCCGAAAAGCTTAACAAAATAATCCTTGCTTTCCTGGAATTCTTTTTCTGGAATTTCATAAATTTCCTTAAAAAGCCTTAACGTATCATTTACTGTCAGCTCAAAAAACAACTGGCTTTTCTGTCCCATGACAACAGCATATTTCTTTTTAAAACTGTTCTTTAAATCATTAGGATAATATCCTAGCACATCAATTTTGCCTGATGATGGTGCAATTATTCCTGTCATCATCTTAATTAAAGTAGTTTTTCCTGCACCATTTGGCCCAACTAGTCCAACAAACTCACCCTTGCAGACAGAAAGGCTTACCCCGCCAACTGCTGTTTTTTCCTCATATTCCCTTTTAAATAAGCTTGCAATACTTCCTTTTATTCCTTCTTTTTTCTTAAAACGCCTGTATTTTTTGGTTAAATTATTTATTTTAATTATATTTGTACTCATTTTAATCCCGCTTCCTTTCATAATCATAATAAAATCAACAATTTAATGGCAAAAATAGATACCTTACAATAAAAAAACGCAGTACCTTAAAAGCATAAGATACTGCGTCCATATAATTATGGGCTTTAATAAAATACATCTTTGGAATACAGGACAAAAACTGCCTGGCATGATTTTTATAATAATAAAGGCATGGAAAATACATCCATGCCAAAAAAATCCCAAAAGATATATATACAGCAATATTAAGCAGATGTAAGGCGAAAATGCTGGAATAATAATTTATTAAATAACCAGCAAATGGGCAGGCTTATTGCGCAGAAACCTGTACAACACAGGAAAATACTGGCACACTAAAAATAAGCACCCATGCAATATTCTATTTTGCAATTTTCTCCATTACATCAACAATTAACATGCAAAATCCTCCTAAAATTTATTAAATACATTATACAAACTAATAAAGGCAAAGTCAATAAAAATTGTGGGATAATTTCCAGTTATATTGTTTTTGGTGAAGGGACACAGCGCAGGCTGCTGTTACCAAACCAGCACAATGTCATTTGTTTAAAAGTTTAGACGGAAAATATTTTTATAAATTGCCAGCTAATCTAATCTTTGGCACTTTTCAAAAACATTTCTGCCAAAAACCTTAACTAAATGACATTGTTTTATATTGGCGTAGCGCAATGTGTGCAAAAGCCATGCCTTTGGCATGATTTTTTCTGTATGGGATATTCTGGCTCTGGCACTTAAAACTGTCTGTTAGCTAAAATGGGATAGTTGTAAATTATCTAAAACGTTGTTTGCCGCCGTATTAGTACTGGTGTTATATTTTTGTGTATAAGTCCTTTTTGTGGTTCGGGACGGCGCTTTTTACGTTCATCCATTTGCTTTACAAGGAGTTCTGCTGCTTCATATGCTATTTTGTCAATCTGCTGCCCTACAGTGCTTATTGGGATAACAGCTTCGCTTGCTATAGGTGAATCATCAAAGCCTACAATGCAGAAGTCATCTGGCAGCGTGCCATATTCATTGAAAATAATGTTTAACATAATATTAGCATGTGTATCATTAGCCATAAAAAGCCCCTTTTTTTGGCCAGGGTATTTGTCTTTAATATAGTTAAATATTTCTAGCAGTATTTTCCTTGATTTATCATAAGAGCTTCCTAAATCTTTTAAAATTATTTCGTGTAAAATATCTTGTTCTTTACAAATATCCTTAAAACCAAGAATACGTTTGTAAGAGGGCACTTCTTCTGGTACGTCTGAATTTATATGGAGAAGAACCTGGCAGCGGCTTTTTATAAGCAGGCTTGTGGCTTGTACCGCACCCATATAATTATCAGTGTTTACACTATTTATATACTGGTCTTCGCGTTCAATAGCTACTATTGGTATATTGTATGAAGCAAGTTCGCTTGAAGGGATGGTATGGCTTAGTATAATCATGCCTTCAATTTTATAAGCCAGAAGTTCCTGTATATATCTGCGCTCTGTTTCTTCATGTCCTGTTCCAGTAAAAACAAGAAATTTATATCCAAACTTTTCATAGGTGTTTAAAAGCTGGTTTAATATTTCTGCATAATAATGAAGGTAAAGATTAGGAATAATAACACCTATAAATTCACTTTTTCCATTGGCGAGGACTTTGGCAAGCTTGTTTTCCTGGTAATCAAGGTCAATAAGTGCCTGGGCAATGATTTCCTGGTTCTTCAGAGTAAGTGAATCAGGGTTGTTAAAATACCGGGATATTGTTGTTTTAGAAAAATTAGTGTATTTGGCAATATCATTAAATGTTACTTTCTTTTTGTTCATTGGCTTGTACCTCCCATTGTCAAGTATAACAAGGTTTTCCAATGAAATCAACAAAAAATAACCGGTCAAATAACCGGTTATTTTTTGCCACGTCCGTTTCACAAACTTTTATACATGAATTTTGCACGCATTCCGTTACATCAGCCCACGCAGCAGTGTCTAGTATTCCTGTGCAATGAATGAAACTGACGCAGGATAGTGCGGAGGGGTGACAAAACAAATACAAATAAGAAAGGGACTTCCTCAATCTTTAAAAGGCTATGACAGTAACGGTTATAGTCTTTTTTCATGCGGTAATTACCGTAAGAAATGAACCTATATTCCCACAAGTGGAGAAATACCAAACAACAATATTCCGCAATCCAATCTCCCGACAATTAACGGAAGAAAAACATATATCAGCACCGAAACCAATCAATCATATCAATCCATATCACAGGAGGGCAAAGACCATGAATAAAAAGCAGGAACAGCAGATTTTAGACTATTACAGCACTACTGACAAATATATCCGTAACAAGACACATTCCAATGCGCATCAGACCGTATTCACCAAAGAAAGCGATAAATTTCAGTGGCTTGTGTTGGAGCAGAAAAGCCAGTGTGAAGTCGAGGTAAGGCAGACCGACAGTCATGGAACAATCACAGCGAGGGATAATTACGAACTGACAAGAAATCTCTCTAAGTGCGTGGGCGTGGAGCGTTTATGTGAGGGCGCAAATTTTCAGATACCTTTTAACGCTGATGAAATCAACTTAATCTATCAGTTTGGGGAGCAGAACAAAGCGGAAACCTGCGCCAGTCTGTCCGCTATTCTTCCGCAGATAAAGGACAGTGACACAAAGCAGATAGTAAGCGATACTTTGAAGAAATTAAATGCCCTGTCAGAAGAAACGTGTGCGGAACTGACCGCAACCACCAAAAGACGGAAAATGAACGAGCGTGACCATTCCATAATGGCAAGGTTAGCCAGAGCAAAGGAACAGGCAAAACAGCCGACAGTTGCCGAGGGAAAACAGCACAGAACCCACAGCAAAGGAAAGGGGGATATGGGATTATGAAACTTTCACGATATGAGCAGGAAACGGTTGTCAATTACAATGCAGGAGAACAGAACGCCACCCTCTACACAAGGGATAAGGCGGTCATGCGAAAACTTGACACGCTTGCTGCAGACTTTCCCGACACATACAAGCTGACAGGGCAGGACGAGGTATCTAAGACCTATTCGTTTCCGAAATTATATGTCAGCTACCGTAAGCCGAGGGCGGTCAGCACAGAGCAGAGGGAACGGGCAAGGCAGATGATGATTGCTAATAATAGGGCAAAGAAAGATTAAGGAAAATTTATTGGTATTGTGTATGTGTTTGTGGTAAAATTGTGACGTTGAGCAACTCAATAATCGGAATTTATGATAAGGAAAGGGATAATTGTAAAATGAATGCAGATAATGAATTACTAATAAATTTGGATAAATTGCACACAACGGAATTAGGCGTAGAGCGCATTAAAAGAAATCTATCTTTAGATACAGATGATGTGGTTGACTGGTGCAAAAGTAAAATCAATTCCGATAATGCTGTCATTACCCGAAATGGAAAAAACTGGTATGTGAATGTAGACAATTATATCTTAACGGTAAATGCATATAGTTACACGATTATAACGGCACATAAGGAAAAGAAAAAAAATGAAATATACAATTCGTGAATTAGAAACATTTTCAGTTATTGGGCAGGAAGTAGAACTCACCAATTATCAAAAAAGAAACATTCAAATCAGTACACAATTTTGGCGAGAGTTTAACAGCAATTTGAAGAAATCGTATCTTTCACAATCGGGAAACTGGATAAAATATGCCTTTATGGAAAGAAGAAATGAGAAACTATTTTATTTCTGTTCTATTCCAAAAAGGAATGTCGTTCCAAATAATTTTGTCTATAAAGAAATACAACATTACAAATATCTTGTTGTAGAGCATATAGGTTCTATGGACAAAATATATGAAACCTACGGAATGATTTATCAAGAAATATTACCCCAAACGGAATATATACCTTTACAAGAAAACTTTTTACACTTTGAAAAATACGATTATCGCTTTCATTGGAATAAGGAAAATTCTATTATTGAAATATGGATACCAATTAAGGGGTAGTTAAATTCTTATTTGTCAGAAAAAATCAAGACAGAAAAATGATGTAAAAACTGAATATTGTTTACTTTTAGGTAGCGATTATCTTAACAGACAATCAGCTACCTTTTTTATTTTCAGAAACTATTAACACAGCACAGAAAGAATGAGGTATCAGAAATGATTGAGAGCAAGAATGACACAAGCAAAAACTTAGAAAAGGCATTACAGGCATTGAAACAGGCGCAACAGCGTGTAGCCAATGAGAAG
>CAJTRU010000010.1:66333-66587 GCA_910579085.1 uncultured Lachnospiraceae bacterium
TGTTTCGACTACTACAATGAGCGTCACGCTTTGAAGTTATGTTGAACCGCCGTATGCCGAACGGCACGTACTGGTGGTGTGAGAGGGGAGAGAAAATCTCCCCTACTCGATTACTTCGGGACTTTTTGTCCCAAAGGTGGGAAGATAGACAACGACAAAAGAATGTGCTATACTTAACTCTTAAACGATTGATACAACAAAGTAGAAAAAGGAGCACTCTATGAAAGAGCAGATAATAGAGGTCAGAGATTATG
>CAJTRU010000011.1:0-43062 GCA_910579085.1 uncultured Lachnospiraceae bacterium
GGAACGGCAGTTTCTTTTTTATATTTAGGGATACTATGCACTGCTGCGTGGGCTGGCGTAGCGCAAGCGTGCCCTGGAGTGGAATATGTTTAAGCTGGACACAGAAACCCTGCGTCCGTAAACCAACAAAAAATAGCTGGAAATTATCTTTCATATATTACTTCCACAATTTTTTTTCTAAAAGTTTTTAGGAATTGGCATTTCTTTTTATAGATGTTATAATTGTTATGTTTACCTGATGGCTTACTATTAAGAAAGGCATGCAACTATGTGTTATACCAGCTTTAATTGTAATTTTAATGTTATACACAATAAACTTTAATGAAAGGAGGATTTTTATATGTTTACAAGTTTTAAGTTTAACAATGGAAAGAAATACACTATCCTTGGCATGGCACCGGATTTAAAGGATTTATAAGTAATTGTTATTAAACAACACCCTATAGCCGGTACTTGCCAGATTTTAGATGGTTCAGGAGGCAGATATGGGCTATAAAAGAGCAGAAGAAGTCCTTCCAGCAGAACTTCTTGAGCAGATACAGGAATATGTATCTGGAGAAAGCATTTACATACCAAGGCGCAAAGACTCACGCCGCCACTGGGGTGAACAGTCTGGGACACGCAAAGAACTTGTAAGGCGTAATTCCCAGATAAAGAAGGACTATGCAGGCGGATACACTATAAAACAGCTTGCAGATAAATATTTCCTTTCACCCAAAAGTATACAGCGTATCTTATATACAGAAAAAGAATAAAATATCAGATTATCCTTCCACCACCAAATACATAATTATCTTCGTAAAAAACTATAGCCTGTCCTGGTGTTACCGCCCTCTGCTTTTCGTCAAAGTGACATTCAAGGCGTCCGCCAGGCAGTGGTATAACTTCACACCACGCCCCGGCATGTGCATATCTTATCTTGGCCACCAGCCTGCGTGGTTTATCCAGGCCTTCTGCTGCCATATAATTTATATTATCTGCAAATACCGTATCTGTGAATACGCTATCTGCATCACCTAATACTACTTCATTTGTTTCTGGAATAATCTTTTTTACATAATATGGCTGTTTTGCTGGAAGCCCTAGTCCTTTTCTCTGCCCTATTGTATAATTTTCAATTCCTTTATGCATCCCAAGCAAGTTTCCGTCTTCATCAACAAAATTGCCTGCTTCACATTTATTTCCAGTTTCACGTTCAATAAAACCAGCATAATTGCCACCAGGTATAAAACATATATCCTGGCTTTCGCTTTTATCTGCCACATTTAAGCCAGCTTTCTTTGCAATGGCACGTATTTCTTCTTTGCTGTAATCCCCTGCTGGCATAAGTGTATGGCTAAGCTGGTGCTGGCTAAGCCCATACAACACATATGTCTGGTCTTTCCTGCCTGCTGCTGAACGGCAGACTGTATAACGCCCATTACCAAGTTTTATTATGCGCGCATAGTGCCCTGTTGCAATATAATCTGCCCCGTTTTCACTGGCGTATTTTAAAAGTGCCTCCCACTTAATATATTTATTACATGCAATACAAGGATTAGGGGTACATCCCCTTTTATATTCATCTATAAAATAATTGATTACTTTCTGGCGGAATTCCTTCTGGAAATCTATTACATAATATGGAATTCCAAGCTGCCTTGCAACATAGCCTGCATCTTCTATAGCAGAATTTCCGCCACACGCTTCCCCTGGAGCACAGTCATCCTGCCATGTCTGCATTGTCACGCCAATTACATTATAACCCTGTTCTTTAAGAATATATGCCACAGCAGAAGAGTCAACGCCTCCTGACATGCCAGTTATAACAGTTTTCTTATCCATACTTATATCCCGCCTTTCTTTACTCTGTAACCATTTTTACATATTCTGCAATTACATCACCCGTTTTGCTTAAGAATATACATTCCTTTGCAAGCGTAATATCATCTGTAATAATATTATCCACACTTAAACTTATCATATTATTAATACTTTCCTCTGTATTTACAGTCCATGCATATATCTCCTTTCCAGCATTATGTACATCTGATACCATTTTTTCAGTTATGCTTGATGCTTCTATGCTAAAATGGTCTGCTGCTTTAAGCTGGTTAATATCACCATATGCAAGGCTCATTACATATACTGTTTGTATATTTTTATTATATGCTTTTACATTTTCTAACACTTCATAAACCTGTGAAGTAATAACACAATTATTATAAAAATTTTCTGCTTCTATAATATCTGCTACTTTCTGCTCAAATTCATGTTCATATCCTGATGGTTTAAGCTCTATATTAAGTTTTATCCTGTTCTTTTTAGCAAATGTAATTACTTCAGAGAGTAATGGTACTTTCTCCCCTGCAAAACTGCTGTTAAAAAAACTCCCTGCGTCCAGCTTGCTTATTTCTTTATAATCCATTTCCCATGTATTCTTATTAACACCTGTTGTACGTTTAAAATTAGTGTCATGCATTACAAATATCTGTCCATCCCTGCTCTGCTGTACATCCAGTTCTATCCAGCCCGCACCAAGCTTCTTTGCCCCCTTAAATGCTGCCATTGTATTTTCTGGATAGTTCCTGGACGCACCACGGTGTGCAGTTACCGCCATTGTACGTACATATTCAGCTTGTATATTTACCTGGTTATTATATAAACCATACATATATAAACTACAAAATGCAACAGAAATAATAAATAACAGCCATTCTGCGGTATGCACAATACGCCTTCCCTTAATATTTTCCTGCACTTGTGGCACTTTTATATGTATAATTTCTTCCTTAAGTGCCTCTTTATGCCTGTAAAAAAGGATACTTATACATGCATAGCTGGCAGGAGTTACAAGCGCTGATACTAGCAGAAATGAAACCGCAATGAAAACCCATACAACCGATGCTGAAACAATCCCAACAAGTTTCATTTTAGGAAGCATCCCGCCTAGAAAGACAGCCGCCATTACTCCTGCAAACAACAGTATAAAATATATTATATAAAAGAATATCTGTACACCAAGAAGGAAAAGCAGGTCTTTTATTTTATTTTTATAACTTAACCTGGTACTTTTTGCCCTTGCTTCTTTAAAACTGCATCCTTCCAGTGTAAAATAATGGAAAGCATAAACCCACTTTAAAAGCAGGGCGGCAAGACCAATAATAAGCACACAGAAGAGTATTAACAGGCTTTTGTTGCCTGTAATAAAAGCCAGTATAAATTCTGGTATTGAAATACTGCTTACATAGCTTGATGCAACACCCATATTCATAAATGGTATAAGAAACAAAACTACAAACACTATAAGTATATTTTTCAATTTAAAAACTTTTAATGCATTTCCCAAGGCATACTTAACTGTCTGTGGAATAGTGGTTTTAATCCCCTGGAATGACTGGTCAAGTATAAATATAACTGCACCAATATCTGCCATTGTATAAACTGCCATACATATAAGCAGCATAAGCAACGCAATTATTGTAAAAGGATTAAGTAAAAAAGGAATAATATTTTCTATTGTAAGGTATTTATAACCAGTAAAATCCATAACTAAGTTAAAAATCCCCCAGCAAAGCGGCGTAAATACAGCTAGTGACAATATTTTATATAGAATTTCAAAACCTGCCAGCGTGCGCCAGTTTACATGGATTAACTTTGCTGCTTTCTTTATACCGCCCATAGCTTTCCCTCCCTGGAATATGTATTATTTACTTTTGTATTGCATTAGGATATATCCTTTCCATCCTGGCATCACCAAAGTATTTATCCATTGACTGTTCCCACTTATAAACTGCCTTCTGTCCATCTGCCCTTGTATCATAGCGTACAAGGGCCATTACAGAAATGCAGGCATTTATTGCCATAAACACTATTAAAAAAACTGTCAGTACCCGGCCTGTTTTCTTTAATATAATATCTATAAAACGTGACATAACAGGATAAATGCCCTTTATCCATACAACTGCCGCAATGCCCCAGAATAAACAGTAAAGCAGGTTAATCCTTCCTCCAAGGTTAAACTGCATGGCGCTGTAATCCCAGAAAACCTTACCAAATACAATTTCTGTAAAAACGCTGCATATATATTCATACGCCCCGCCCAGAAAAACACCTGCCCAGAATATATAATGCTCCTGTTTGTCCCTGTCTTTATAAAGCAGCGCTGTCAAAAGTGCAACTGCAATTCCCCACACAAGGCTGAATGGCCCGTACACAAGGCTGCTCCTGCTCATCCACACGCCTGCTGTAATACGGCAGAATATTGTTTCTACAATATCACCTAAAAAAGCACCCAGCACAAGCAGCCAGAATAACTGTACAATGCTGCATTTATCCTTATCTATAACCGATATATCTGTCTTTTCCTGTACAGTGGAAGGATATACCTTTCCAATACGTGTCTCAATATGTGCTGAAACCTTCTTGGCAAAACCTAGTGTCCATTTATGAAGCCTGCGGTCCAGCCTTGTAATATGTGGTATTTTCTGGCCTATATGGCATACTGACATAGCAGTGCCAGACAAATCTATAAAACCTGTAAACAGCAGCCCCCATACAGCTGCTTTGCCAGCAAATCCTGGCAGTATGCCGTACAGCCCGGTAATAAAACCATTTACATAGCGTACTGACAGAAAACCAAGCAGCCCCCATAATAAAGAATATTGTAAACAGATATAACCATCAAAGTTCCATTTTTTTGATGAATAGTCCCACCACTTTTTCTGTTTCATCCTTTCAAGTATCTTGCCAGTAAACCACTCAATAGCAGTTGCTGTTGCCATGCTTCCCAAAAACAGGAAAAATGTATCTTCTTTTAATTCCTGGAAAAAAACGGCAAGCATTACTGCCGTAAAACCATAAATAAAACAAAATGGCCCTGACGCAAACCCCCTGTTCCTGAAATCCTTTTCTTTTATTGTTGCTACTGCCGTTTCTGCCAGCCATGCAAGAAAAGAATATGTAAAAAACAGTATGGCAGTTTCATAAAATGTATAATGCATCTTGTATTTAATCTCCTTAGTAGTGGTACTTCTTTCTATATATTATAAACATTCCCACTGATAAAGCAAGTGCCATAAGTTCAGCAGCAGGCGTTGCCATCCATATGCCGTTTACCCCCAATACCGCTGGCAGCACCAGCATTGTAATTAACATAAATACAAATGACCTGGAAAACGCAAGGATTGCTGAAACTATCCCATTTGATAATGCTGTAAACATTCCGCTTGCAAAAATATTAAAACCTATAAAGAATAATGCTATTGTACATATCCTGTTGCCTGTTACTGCCAGTCCGTATACAGGGTTATCTGGGCGGGCAAATACTGAAACCAATGGTTTAGTCATGATAAATGATGCTGCCACTGTAACAACTGAAATAACAGCAATAACCTTTAAACTAGTGCCAGTTACTTTTTTAAGTTTTACACTATCCTGCTTACCATAATAATAGCTTATCATCGGTGCAACACCATAAGAATACCCTATATACAAAGAACTGGCAAACATCAGTACATACATAATAATTGTAACGGCCGCAACACCGTCTTCACCAACATAATGTAGCATTGTCCAGTTAAACATCATTGTAATAATACCAGTAACAAGTGCTGTTGCCATTTCAGAGCACCCATTTGTTGCCGCATTTGCAAGGACTTTAAAGCGTAAAACAGGCTTTTTAAAATGCAGCAGGCTTTTTTTACTGCTAAATACAAACAGTCCCGCTGCTACTGTAACTGAATACCCAAGGCCTGTAGCAACTGCCGCCCCTCCAATGCCCATGCCCAATATAGCAATAAACACATAGTCAAGCACCATATTTAAAATACCGCCTGCTACAGAACATATTAATGAAAGAGTTGCTTTTCCACTTGCAATCATATAAAGTGAAAAGTTATTCATTAAAAGAATTGGAACTGTAAATAACAGGTATCTGCTTAAATATTCCATACAATACCCTGACACATCTGCTGAAAGCCCCATTCCTGCAAAAATCCTGTCCATTAACAGATAACCGCACCCACACATAACAAAACCTGTAACTACATTTACAAGAATTAAAAATGTAAAATCTTCTTTTGCCTCCTCACCCTTCTGCTCCCCCATCTTCTTCATAATAACAGCACTTCCTCCTGTTGCAAGCATAGTGGAAATTGCAGTTACAAGCTGGATAAGCGGGGCTGCCAGGTTAATTGCTGACAATGCCTTTGTACCAACCAGGTTTGATACAAACAATCCATCAACCATAGTATAAAACGACATAAAAACTGACATCGCAATAGTTGGTATGGCAAACTTTAAAATATTGCCAAGATTAACAGGTTTTTCATATACATTTTCCCTTTCCATAATACACCTCATTTCTATATAATTAAAATTAACAGTAACTCCCAGTTATTAAAAATGCCTCTGTCTAAGTATTATAACTGGAAATATTGTTTTTTCCTTTTATGTATGCTATGATAAACTATACAGTAACTGTACAGTCAATAGATATTTTAATTAATTCATTGCATACAGAAAAAATACCAAAATACTGCTGTCCATATAAACCACCTTCAACACACTATAATTTCCAGTTATAGTATTTATTTTGTTTTTGGTTATATTTTTTATAATTCTGATGAGTACAGCAGGTTTCCAGTGTTCCCGCAAAAAATAACTGGAAATTATTTTTATAAAAATAAGAAAGGATGGATTGTAAATGGATAGAAATAATAAACTTCTCACGGTTGGCCAGTTTGCAAAATTGCATGGCATTAATAAAAAGACTCTTATGTGGTATGATGAAACAGGCCTTTTCCATCCCGCTGTTACTAATCCTTCTAATGGATACAGGTACTATAATTACCACCAGAGTCCTGTACTGGAAACAATCCTTCTCCTGCGTGAACTGGATGTTTCTATTAATGAGATAAAAGAGTTTATGAAAGAACGTTCTGCTGCAAATCTGGAACGCCTTCTGGATGAGAAAACCAGGGAACTTGACTATAAAATTACACATTTGCAGGCGGTAAGGGAAACATTATGTAAACACCACCAGCATATGGTAACTTTGCTTGAAATGGATTTATCTGTAATTAATATTATTGAAAAGGATGAATGTTGCCTTGTCACAGTAGATATAAAAGAAGATACTTCTTTTGAGGAAGAAGTTGAGATGATTACAGCCGAAACAGGAAAATACCAGCTTGGACGCCTGCATGATGCTAGTTATGGTTCAATGATTAGTATTGCCAGCCTTAAGGCTGGCAATTATAATGGCTATTCAAAACTTTTTATTGAAATCCCTTTCCTTACAGCAGCGCCAGGGCTTCATGTCCAGCCAGGCGGCAGGTATTTACAAGCTTTCCATAAAGGAAGCTGGGATAAAATACCAGAAAGCTACCAGAAAATATTTGCATTTGCAGAGAAACATGGGCTTTCATTATATGGATACTCTTATGAAATGGGCATTAATGAAAATGTAGTTGATAATATAGAAGATTATATCGTACAGATTGAAATACCAGTATATTAATAAAAACTCCATATATTATTGATATTTATGGTGATAAGGAAATATAGAAAATAACTTATCACTAACGCTGACAAACAGGGTGTAAGCAAAAACAGAAGGAAAATTACATTTTAATTGTAATGCCCTCTGTTTTATTTTCAAAAGGTGATTGAAAGTGCGTGGTTCTAATGATATACTAATTTGGATATGCAGCAGCTTCTTCAACGGTTAATGCTGCTTTCTGCCAAATTGGAACAACACTGCTGTTTGTTTGCTGATTGGCAGAAGTACAGCCATAATTGCTATGATTCCCATTTTTGCTCTTGTTTACACCATGCTTTCTCTGCCGCACCGTTTTTATATATTTCCCATCCCGAATCTCTATTCTTGTATTACTATCCATAGGCAATCCCACCTAAATCAATTATTCGTTGTAAAATCATCGTTATTTTGCTCTGTACCTGTAAGTACACTGGTAAAATCCTCATTCCCAAAGCCAGCTTTATCATTAATATTGCAATTCAATTTCAGTGATTGCATCAGCTTCAAGCATAAATCATAAACATCTTGATACAATTCATCATAATTAAACTGCTCTTTAACCTTATCCGCCATAGCAAACTTAACCAATTCCTGTGACAAATTTTCTTCTTCAATCGTTGTATCATAATAATAAGGTTAAACACTAAAAAATTAAAAACAATAGAATAATGTCAAACAAGCGGACAGAAAAAAGGCTCTTGCAAACAAACCTAAGATATGCTATATTATAGACACAAAAAAAAGCAACCGCCCACAAGGGGTTGACCAATTGATTAAGATAGCAATGCCACCCTACAACCCGCCAAAGTACAAGGGTGGCTTTTGCTATGTAAGACTACTTACAAAACGTAAACACGAATGTAAGCAATGCTAAAAGGAATATGCCAAATGTCAACAATTCCATAAGAGAAATATGTATCTTGTGTTTCTTATGTTTTCTCTTTTTCATAGCATCACCCCCATTCTTTTTAGAATGAGGCCAACACACCCTGTAACACGATTGCTCTTTTGAGATTATAGCACATCTTTTGACGCTCCACAACAATATTTTCATCACATATAAAAAGGATGTCAAAATAATTGACACCCTTATATTATTATATCGTATTCATGCTATTATCGTTTCTGCCCTGCTGTTATAGTTCTTAACAATACGGTTTACTGTACTTCTGGATAGCTCTGTATTTCTCATTATATCAGCTATCTTCATACCGCTGTCATATAATGCCATAACCATTTCTGGCTTCTCATTTTGTTTGCTTGGTCTGCCACCATTACGCCCTCTTGCTTTTGCAGATGCAAGCCCCTCTTTGGTCCGCTATGAAATCAAATCCCTTTCAAGCTGTGATAAGCCAGACATTACAGTCAGCAAAAAATCATTATAGGGAAAATCAATTTTCTTTCTGCTACGCAACCAAAACGGCAAGGCGCATAGAACCCGAAAAGACGGTACAGCCCTTATAACCGGGGCTATACCGTCCAATATGAAATTATATCCTTATCACCGCAAACCTTGCTTTTTACCAAGCTTTTTAACACAAATAAATATTACAAAGGCAGTTGCAATTAAAAATTCTGCGAATATTACAGGCTTTCCCCATATTTCCATTCCAAAAGAAAAAAACAAGTAATGTTCAATAAAACATGCTGCCAAAAACACCATATATATTGCAAGTGAATACATTACACATCCAAAAATCTGCCGCTGCTGCTGTTCCTTTGCCAGCATAACCTGCTGCTGTTTCTCCAGCATTTCAGTTTTTACTGATAAATCATCTATTTCTGATGATTTTAACAAATAATCAGTTGTAACATCAAAGATTACACTTAATTTTATTATTTTTTCAAGTTCTGGTGTTGCCTGCCCGCTCTCCCACTTTGAAACAGACTGCCGGGAAACACCAGTTTTTTCTGCAAGCTGCTCTTGTGTCAGGTCTTTTGCTTTTCTTAATGTTAATAACTTTTCTGAAAAATCCATAATACTTTATCCTCCTTAATTATAATACCTGGATAGTATCAAAAAACCTGGCTGCTTTCTATATAACCTGCTGTACATCTGCGCAACCAGTAGCAGAAGTATACCACCAGTTTATAGAATTACGCAACTACAGGCTACAATCAAGTAATAAGAGTGAAAAATAAATTTTTCACTCGGCAAGTTTGTGTCTGCGCTGCGACACAAACATTGCATTATGCGCAAAAGGCAGCGCAGAAATGAGGGAAATTATGATAGATAATTTGCAATTATATTGTGTTCGTAGGAATGAATGGAATAATTTAGTGGAACACCAGAAATCCTGTGTCTATCTGCAAATTTGTAAAAACGGACGTGATAAGTTTCCAAATTTTTATTTGACAAGTATTAAAAAAAATGGTAAGATACTTAAGGTTATTAAAAAGAATTACATGTAAGCCGCTGTGGCGGAACTGGCAGACGCATACGACTCAAAATCGTACGGGAAACCATATGGGTTCGAGTCCCATCAGCGGCATTTGTCAGAAGTATTGCAAATTCCTATATATTTTACAGAATAAAAAGCCTGTTGTAACAGGCTTTTTATTTATTTTAATATATTTTCTGCAGGAAGTATTAAAGTATGTATAAAAAGGTATAAGGAAACTTTCGTTTCCTTATACCCTCTCTGGTATTTTAATGCATAATATTTAAAACTGACATCTTTATAAATATGTAACGGGCGGCTAACCAATAACTTTCTGGACGGCTTCTAAAACCCTGTCGGCCTGGAAAGGTTTAACTATGAAATCCTTCGCTCCATTCTGGATAGCTTCGATAACCATTGCCTGCTGTCCCATAGCAGAACACATAATAACATTTGCTCCAGCATCTACTTCCTTTATCTTTTTAAGAGCCTGTATACCATCCATCTCTGGCATTGTAATATCCAGCGTAACCAGGTCTGGCTTTAATTCGCTGTATTTCTGGACTGCAACTACACCATTCTCAGCCTCACCTACAACGTTATAACCGCCTTTTGTTAAGATATCTTTTACCATCATTCGCATGAACGCTGCATCATCAACTATTAAAATATTATTTCCCATGGTCATTCTCCCTTGCATAAATTATTATCAAGTCCCCTATGTAATACATTCACCCACAAATCTATTACACTCTCTGTATAAGGAACTCTTAGAAAACTTCATTCTTCTTTAGTCAGTCCTATTTGACTACAATTCTTATAATAGATTATATATCTTTTGGGCAACCATGTCAAGTAAATTGGTCTTATCAAAAATAATTTTGCCATAGCAGTTTCATTATGCCTGTATAGCATAAATATCAGAAATACTTGCGGTTTCCCCATAAATTTCCTTTTTTCAAATCAATATACTCACCATATGCCTTCTCAAGCATCTGTTTCTCATTAGAAAATTTTAATAAGTGGTATGCTTCGTGATATTTATAATATCCTGAATCTTCAAAATATTCTTCGCGCTGTGGTTTGCTATAATAACTGTCAGCCATCATAAGATACCAGTGTACATCCTTGACTACAACGTCCTTAGGTGTATTAAAACTATACTGGCTTTTACCAACATATTTAATTATATTAGCCGATACTCCGGTTTCCTCACGTACCTCACGTAGTGCAGTTTCATTGTATTCTTCACCTTCTTCAACAGTTCCTTTTGGAAGAACCCATCCTTCATAACGATTTCTATAATTTTTATATAGTAGCAAAATCTTTCCTCTGAAAATCACCACACCGCCACAACTAATTGCCTCAATCATTGCAAATCCTCCTGGTTGGTGTGAACACATTTCATACAGTATACATCTTTTTTAAATTATTTGCAACGCCAAATATAATTTATATGTGCAGAAACCATTTCCAGGACATTATTTTCCAGTATGTATTCCATGCCAGTATAAATACACTTAATATAAATAATGGCATGGGACTGCCGCTGGCTACAGGTATACTAGTTTTATATCAGATATTAAACCTTCCTATCTCTTCATTAAGGCTGGTATTAAGTTCTGCAAGTTCTTCCAGGTTTTTCTTGCTTCCATAAATACCTTCATTAAGCAGGTTAGTACTTGCACTTGTTTCCTGTGCACTTGCAGCATTTTCTTCAACAACACTTGCAAGACTGTTAATACTGTCTGAAACTGATGTTTTAAGTTCTGCAAGTTTATCTGTCTGCAGGCTTATACTTCCTGAAACTTCCTCTACTGACTTAATCTCTTTATAAAGGTTTTCAAATGCTTCCCTTGTATCTTTAAGACACTTTGCCTGTTCTTGTACGTTCTGTGAAACATCTTCCATTTTCTCAACAGAAAGCCCCGAATTTGCAATAAGCCTGGTTACTGCTTCATTTATTTCAGAAGCACTCTTATTGCTTTCATCAGCAAGTTTCCTTATCTCTTCTGCAACAACTGCAAAACCTTTACCCTGTTCACCGGCCCTCGCTGCCTCAATGCTGGCATTAAGTGACAAGAGGCTGGTCTGTTCTGCAATATTTGTAATAACATCTATTGCCCTTTGTATATTTTCAACTGAACTGTTTGTTTCCTGTGTCTGTGCATTTACAAATTCAATAGCAAGATTTGTCTTGCCAGAAATGTCTGAAAGTTTCTCTATATTATCCACTGCACTGCCTGAATAATCTGTCATTAATGTAACAGCCTGTTCAAGCTGGACTACTGAAGAATTCTCTTTATCAATAACATATTCCAGTTCTTTTACCTGCCTGCTTACAGTTTCTGTATCAGATGCCTGGCTTGCCGCACCTTGTGCAATATCTTCAACCGCCTGGTTGATGCTTGCAATATTTTCAGCCAGTGTATCAAAATAAGCACCAAAACTCTTATTATCTTCACCAAGTTTTACTGCAAGCGAATTTATGCTGCCTACCATACTGTTTAATGAACTATGTACTGATTTTAATGCTCTGGATATCTTTCCAATTTCATCACCACGTCCCATATATTTTGTATCAACCTGGAACGTCAGGTTTCCATTTGCAATCTGTTCAAGTGATTTTTCAACTCTTTCAATAGGGGTAGAAATTCTGCTTCCAACTATTATTGCGGCAATAACTGCAATAACAAGCATAATAACAGACATTATTGATAAGTTTCTGATAATTGACTTGTAAGAATTTGTAAGAACATTATTATTTGCTTCCATCTCTGCCTGCATGTCATCTACATAATTACCTGTAGCGACTGCCCAGCCCCACGGTTCAAATTCCTCCGCATATGCCATCTTTGGTGCAACAGTTTTGCCATCTGCCTTTGTAAAATAAAAACTGTGGTATCCTCCACCACTTTCTGCTGCTTTAACCACCTCCTGCGTAACCATTACGCCATTCTGGTCTTCTAATCCTTTACGGTTAGTACCCTCTTGTTCTGACAGTACTGGGTGCATTACAAGTACATAATCCATACCATCAATCCAGATATATCCACTATCATCATCCCTGTAACGCATATGCCTTACTGCCTCTTTTGCACCATTTTTTGCTTCTTCTTCTGTAATCTCCCCACTTTGGAACTTGTCATAATACGACTTGATTACAGACATTGCTGACTGTACCTGTGATTTTATCTCGGTTTTGTATCCATCATTCATCGCCTGGTCATATTTCCCAATACCTGTATCAGACAGCCTGTGTGTCTGGAATGCCGAAAATAAGCCAAAAATTACAGCGATGCTAATAACAATCGCACTTACAACACCCATAATCTGGTACTTCAAACTTATAAACTTCTTTTCTTTACCCAAAGAAAAACACTCCCTTCTTATTCACCAGCATAACATGCCAGTTTTATCTTCTAATATTATACTTCATTAAAGATAATACTTCAAGCGCTTAAATTCACCTGTAAAAACCCTGAAAAGTGACAAACAGGCAAAAAACTAACGGGCTGCCTTATCTTGGCAGCCCGTCAGCCTTATCTCCAATTACATCCCCATGCAACTAAAGATACCTTCTCTTATTATAAAGTACCACGCCTAAAACCATTGCTTTAAACAGCATACTTTTTTAACTATTATGTAAATTATTTAAGTTTAATTTTAAATGAGATTGAAAGAGATTTCTTAAATGCAAACTTCTCTGGTGCTGCACAAGGGTCAGCCTTTGTATCACCATACTCATTGAAAATTTCAAGACGGTACTTATAATTGCCTTCTGACTGGTGCTCTTTCTCAATATAGCCCTGTTTTAATTTAGCTCCTTTTATAGCAACTTTTTTGCCATCAACTTTAACTACTACATTACTGATTTTAACCTTTGACTCTTTATAATCTTTCATAAGGTCAACAATATCAACACATAATACAGTAGTGCTTGTAATGCTCTCGCTTGCACCATCTAAATCACTCCTGCTAATATTTAAAGAAACTTTCTGTGAACCTTTTTTGTTCTTAATAGTCTTAGCACCTTTGCAAGCATCATCACTCATGCCGTTCTGTACTTTCCATGTGCTGTCAGCAAACATAATATATGTTTTATAATTCTTTGCCTTAGCTGATGCCCTGTTAGCTGTAACTGCAAAACCTGTAACTACCATTGCAAATGCAAGTACTAATGATAAACTTCTTTTTAATGTTTTTTTCATGTTAATCCCTCCACAAATATGTTTTGTACAATATGTACAACCCGGCCAGCTATTATAATACACCCTTTGTCTATATTTGTCAATACAAATACAACAGATTATTTAAACTTAATAGTATAAGTAACTTTTATGCTCTTCTTAGGCATAGTGTACTTAAATGTTGGAACTCTTGAATTCCATGTATTAATTATCTGGATTTGTGTAAAATCATCTGTTTTATCAGGGTCTGGGGTTAAAACTGCTTTCTTAAATGTCTTAACTTTCTTGCCATCAAAGAACACCTGTACATTTGTAACATTAACTTTGTCTTTCATTGTTCCAGGGATAGAAGTATCAACAAAAAGTGTGTTAAAAGCAGTATCATTGCCCATAACTTCTGGCTTAAGTCCTGTAAGTGATACAGTATATTTCTTAGCCTTTTTAGCTTTTTTCATTGACTTTACATCTGTAAATTTAGCTTTAGATGCTGCTGGCGCAAGTTCATTAGTTGTATTCTGGAGATTGTCACTGAACTTTGAATCGTTATGTGCATTCCTGAAAGTCCACATATCTGTAGTAAGACATAAATAAGCGCCATAAGATGCTGCTGCTGATGCCCTTTTCTGTAAAGGTGCAGCTATTACAGAACTTGCAACTACTGCAACTGCTAAAACAAGAGATAAAATCTTCTTTGCTGTTTTGCTGGATTTCATAAATTACTCCTCCTTCTATAATATTAATTTAAGTATGCCTGGGAACTGCCCATATAATATAGGTGCTTCCTTAACATACCCAAATGCTAACACATCTTATGCAACTTTTCTACGTTGAAAACAAGAACCATTTTACACGCAAAATAAGACATTTATCTTGCAAGAAAATCCGTAATTTCTGCTATATACAGAGTATGGTAATCTTTATCTTTATACCATGCCATGTCAATGCCCTTGTCCTTAAAATCTTCTGGTTTAATTAATGTGGCAGACATTACTTTGCATATTAAAAGGAGGTCTGCCTGGTCTATATATGGGACACCATTATAATATCCTATTTCCACACCTGACTCTTTTATCTTGTCTTCATCCCGCCCTGAAACTGAACCAAGAAATTTCATAAGCTTCTTATAATCATTCTTTGGAAAACTTAATGAAAATTTTCCTTCCCTGTCTATAAACTCTTTAGTGAAACGGCTCTGCCTTATAACAACAAATGCGGCATCTTTGCCCCACATCTGTCCAAGTGCTCCCCATGATGCTGTCATTGTGTTCACTTTCTGTTCATTGCCAGCAGTAACAAGCATCCAGTCCTTTCCTATTTTATCAAATGGGTTAATCTCCATTATATCTGTTGTAATTTTCTGAAAACTATGCATAATCCTTTCCTCCTGAAAAATATTTTATATTACAATGATACCATATATTTATAATATGCAGATAACTTTTTTTTGATATTTTACCTTTTATTTGGTAAAATAATGTTAACTAACAGAGCTAAAACCCAAATTACTGTTTTAGCAGAAATGAGGCCAAAATTGAAAACAGAATTACATGCACACACAAGTGAAACAAGCCCTTGTGCAAATATAAGCGCCAGGAAACTTGTAGAAATGTATAACGCAGCAGGTTATGACGCTGTTGTTATTACAGACCACTATAGCAAATGGGTTATGGGGCATAATAATATTACAGACCCGCTGGAATTTACAGAATTTTTCCTGAATGGATACCAGTGCGCCCTGGAATACTCACAGAAAAATAATTTCCATTTAAAAATCCTGCCTGGTGCAGAAATAAACCTTTTAGAAAGCCCAAATGACTATCTTTTATATGGTGCAGATACAGAATTCTTCTTACAGAATCCGCTTATGTTTAACCTGTCTTTAAAAGAGTTATATAAACTTTGCCATAAGAATGGCATACTGCTTGTACAGGCACATCCAAACAGGGCTTACTGCACACCTGCTGACCCGCATTTTCTTGATGGTGCAGAGGTATATAATGGCAATATGCGCCATAATAGTAATAATAAGAAAACATTCAAATGGGCAGGGCAGAACGGGCTGGTTATGACTTCTGGAAGTGATTTCCACGAAGAAGAAGACCTGGCAAAAGGCGGCATAATAACAGATACTGGTTTTAATTCTGTAAAAGAGCTTGCAGAAATACTTAAATCAGGAAATTACAGCCTTATTATGGAGTAAAAACCACTGTCATATCATTATTTTTTATTATTACTGCTCCTGGTGGCAGCAAGGCAGTTTCTGGCTATGCCACTGGAAGCAGCCAGGAGGAATATATGAAATATAAACGTTTAATACACTGGTATAATAAAGTGCGGTGTATAACAGAAACAATAATAAAGGAAACAAAAAGGGCAGCTATCCCGGCTTTTTCAGGGCAGTCAGCCTTGTTTCTTATGCTCTCTTTCTTTCCTTTTTTTATGTTTATGTTTGCAATACTTAAATTTACGCCTTTTACTGAAACTATGTTTTTAAATACACTAGAAGTCTTTATACCAGAATCTTTCCACAACTTTTTTTCAGCAGTTATTTCTGGGATATATAACAACCAGTCTGCAACTCTTCTGCCTGTAACAATAGTTACTGCTATATGGCTTGGTTCTAAAGCTTTTATTTCGCTTGCCAACGGGCTTAATTCTGTATTTGAAATAGAAGAGAGCCGCAATTTCCTGCTTATCCGCTTTTACTCTGCAATATACACAGTCGCATTTGCACTGCTTATAATTGCAACCCTTGCTTTTATGGTATTTGGAAACAGGATATATTTTTATACATGCAAATATTTCCCACTGCTTGAAAATGTATTCCTGCCAATAATAAATTTAAGGCCGCTTATTAGTTTTTTTATAATGTTCTGCTTTTTTACAATTATGTACAAAGCCATACCTGACAGGAAATGCAGCTTTAAAAGCCAGGTACCAGGCGCTGTTATTGCAACAAGCGGCTGGCTTGTTTACTCTGGCTTATACTCACTGTATGTTGACCACTACAGCAACTATTCAGCATTTTATGGCGCAATGACTGTAATAGCACTTCTTATGGTCTGGCTTTATGCCTGCATGTATATACTGTTCTTTGGAGGCCTTGTCAATAAACTGCTTGAGGAAGACGGCTTTTTTACAAAATAACCGGAACTGCTTCAGCTTTTTAAAACCTTCTGGACATTTTGTACTTTTGTCCCTTTAAAGAAATGTTTAATAATTACATCATAGTCTTCGCCAGCTTCTGCCATTGCTGCTGCACCAGACTGGCTAAGGCCTGCACCATGCCCAAAACCACCTCCTGTTATCTTAAATGATGTCCCTTTATTGTTTTTAACCGTATCAATATAAAATGCTGCACTTGGAAGCATTGAATATGAGGAAACGCTTTCACCGCTTTTCCTCTTTATTTTTTCATAAACTGGTGCAAGGACTTTTCTTATATTGTACTGTGTACATACTTTAACAACATTTCCAGTGCCAACAATAACAAGTTCCGTTACAAGCCCGCTTTCCTCACGCTTTTCAACACGCAGCTTTTTAATCGTGCCAATGCTTCTTAATGGCTTCTGTTCAAATTTACCATTGCTGTTCTGTGCAAGCACAAGCGATTTATCAGAAAGGTAACAGTTATATAACGCAGAGTCAATCCTGCTGCTTAAATTAGCAGCATTAAATGTTATGTTCCACCTGTACCAGTCATCATTGCTGTCATATGTTTTATAACTGCCTGAATTTATAAAGTCCCTGAATTTATTTTCATCTGAAAAATCTGCTTCCACCTGTTCTGTTGCATTTTTCTTACGCACCTGTAAAGAACTCAAAAGATATGGCACTTCTGCTGTTGTATTCCAGACGTCCTGTCCATCCGCAGTGCATCCCCAGGATGTTGAAAAATAGTATGCAACAATAATCTTGCCTTTGTTTGTTATTACCTGTCCATAAGTAGAGTCAACAGCCATTCTTGAACGTTTATCCTCAGGTATATTATTGTAAACCTGGCATGACACACTGTCATCAAGGTCAGCATTATATTCTTTATAGCGTTTCGCATTAATCTGGTTGTATGCGTAACTTCTTGCACACACTGCCTGTGCTTTTAATGCTTCCATATTATTCCCAGTTGACATCTCACTAGGCACAACAGCATAGAGATAATGTTCTACTGGCAGTTCATTAGTCACCAGGAAACCCTGTTTAGTCCATTTTACCTCAATAGTGCCACGGTATAACGGCTGCCTGTCCTGCCTTTTTATAGAAAGCATTTTAATCCTGGCATTTCCAGACGGGCTGATAATATACTTCTTTTTTTTGTTTTCTTTAGCATTTTTGCCATACATATTGAATACAGCCTTTTTTCCTGCACTATAGCTTTTTACATTTTTGCCATCACTAACAGTAAATCCGCCACCACCACAGGTAAGGCTTACACTGCTATGGTAATAACTTTCAAAACCTCCTGTCATTACCAGAACCCTTACCTTTTGTGAACTTGCCGCCCGTACAGGGTCTAAAACCTGTATCTTTTTCCCAGAAGAAGGCTTCTTGGTACTGGCTGGTTTCTTTGTGGCTGTCTGGCCATCCGTTTTACTATTATTACTATTACCAGTATTCTGTTTAACATCTGTGCTGCTGCCGTCATTTTCTTTATTGGCATTATCATTAGTGCCTTTATTCTGGCTGTTGTCTGTTACTGTCTTATCCAGGCTTGCCTGTTTTACTTCCGGCTGAATATAACCTCGGAGATATGCTTCTGACAGCACGCAAAAAAGACAAAGAACAGACAGGACAGCAAACAGTTTTAACTTTTTCTTGTCCATTGTATCCTCCTTATCAAATTGTACTACACTATTTTATTAATAAAATTATATGCTGCCAAATCAAAAATATTACTAAAAATAACCTGGCAGGCATATTTAACGCTCCATACACCCCCATATAACATAAAAATTAAAATATATATAATATATCGGCAAATTACCTGTTAAAATTAAACCAAATAAAACTTGAGTTTCACAGATTTTCAGTATCTGGTATAACAACAGGAACTTTTTTCTATTACACTTTCCTGTTTTCTTTTCTGCCCAGCTTTTGCAAATACCATCTTACTGTAAATTATATATTTGATAATATGCCTTTAGAAAATATTGCTATATATGCTTAAATTTTTCATGATAAATAATGGTCTGGAACAGACAAGACAAAAAATAAAAAATTTTGATAGATTATATATTTATTTATTGCAAGATAGTGCCATCAGACAGCCTGGCACTAGGATTTGTGGAGAGGAAATAATATTAATAAAAATTTATTCTCTTTTTTGGGAAGCCATATCAAGAGTATGGCATTGCAGAGCCAGCTATTAAACTGGTATACTTTTTAAAAACCATATTTTACTGGCTCTGCTTTTTTCAACCATAATAGTTATGACACTTATGAATTAGAATATTTAACTAGATGTCTTAAACAATCAATATATTTTCTTTCTGGTAATATAATGCCAATAATTCATCCCCGTCTATTATTATGCCTTTATTTGCAAACTTTTCTTTGTTGCAAATAATAATTATACTAAATTATATATACTTATTCATTAAAATACAAAAATACATAAAACAGTTTTTAATATAATTGTAATATTTTACATGTAATTATAGAAGTTAATTAAATTATTTTATCCTTCCAATGAAAATTCATAACTATCTATTTTAGGAATATACTCATATAACTTTACCCCGCCGGGGAAAATTGTCTTTGCAGACAACACAAACATTAATGGTGCTGCTGTATCAGCAAACAAATGTATTGTACATTCACTTCCTGTTCTTATTCTTAACTCTTTCATTTTTTCACGTAAATACTGCCCCATCCCTTCTAATGTACTTACATCTTTTATAATAATTTCCTTTTGGAATAAACATATTTTAGAACATTCTATTTTACTATTATCTAAAAATTGTTTTACTGTTTCTAAAATCTGTTCATTTTTTTCTTGTTTTATTGAAATAATACAAGCAATATCTAAACTTTTTAGATTGTTTCCTTCATATTCTATACAAAAATCATCAGGAACTTCACAGTTAATTTCTTTTTCAAAAATAAAACTTATATCTTCGCTCTTAATGCTACTAGCTAAAATAAGATTACGTTTTCTTGGTTGCTGCCATAAATCCCCATACATTTGACCTAACTTATATGCAATACTTAAATGACAGTTAAGATGTAATTTAAATACCACTCCTGGCAGCATGTCTAAATTATCCTTTATCAAAGTAAACTCATTCTTTATATAGCCCCAGAATTCCTCCCAGCTAGAACCATCTTTAATTTTCCTGCCATCTTCCCCAATATAGGCACCTCCCAATAAATTCCAGTCATAATCTGTTTTCCATCTAAATGGATTACTATCACTCTCTAAAGTCTGGATATTAAATGAATATTCTGTAGATTTTTTTGTTTGATAAATTGTTTTTTTAATTATACATTCTTTAATTTTTTTATTGATAATATAATTAATTTGTTCTTTTATACTTTTACCATCTTCATCTTCTGGTGCTTCCAATAAAATATATGTACATTTAGACAATTTTTCATATACCTTATAATCATTAATATTAATTATAAAAATATGGCTATAATCGTTTTTCTTCTCTGCATTATCTACTAGTGCATCACGTTCTACTTTAGCAAATTCCCCATCATTATATTTTTTTGAATATAATATTACTGCATAATCCGCATTTCTAAAAATATTAGCTAATTTTGCAGTAAAATCATCTGCGCTGGCAAGTTCATATGGATTATGTGTGTCCATAAAAAACTTGTCAGCAAAAATATTTATTAACTCTTTTCCAACAAGTTCTGCTATACTTAAATCAGCGTGTGCATATGATAATGCTATCTCATAATTTTCCACTTTTATATTTTCTTTCATACAATACCTTCCTTTCTATTATGTGACAATTATACTCATATATAATTGTTTTAATTTACTATTTCTTCAGGCACAATATCTTTTATTCTTTTTATTCTTTCTGTCTGTTTTTTATTAACCTTATTACCCTCCCACATTTTATTATCTTTCCAATACTGCTTTAACACTTTGGCAACTTTTATAATATCTGTATCATCAAACTCATTATTACACAATCTTTGAAAATAATTCTTATCCTGCCCCATCTTGCAAATCTCATGTTCCCATCTTGCTTCTTTACTCATTTTTTCTAATTTTTCTTGTTTTTCCTGTTCTAACTTCTCTTTCTCTTTTTGTTTTTCTTCACGTTTTTCCTTTCGTTTTTCCTCATTAATTTTTTGCTTTTCTTTATAATTTTTTAATATAATTTCATATAATTTTTTATCTCCTCTGGCAATTTGTTCTATGTAATAATAATATAAATATAATTCTTGAAAAGTAAAATTATTTATTTCCTGGCATAAGCTCTGCCAGTTCTCATTTTCTATTCCAAAAACCAGTTTTGCTATTTTTCTAATTTGTTCCCGTTTACACCCTGAAACATATTTACTTTTTCCACGCCAGAAACTTTGTAAACAGCTTATTAGTTTTTTCTTTTTTGTTTCCTCATCTATTTTTGTAATATAAATCATATCTATACACTCATGTACTACTTTAAAAGATGTTGAAGAATTTTCACCTATTTGTTTGATGCTTAAATTTTTACTAATTGCTGTAAATAAAATCTTCTCTTTCTGCATTAACTCCTCCATTTCTTTAATATTTACATAATTCTATTTCATTATTTCTTCTAATTTATTAATAACATTTTTAATTTCATCACTGCATCTTTCTCTGTATTCCCTTCCCCAGTTTTCAATAATTTCCTTTTCTAAATAACCTGAACCTGGATATCTGTTGCTGGCACTTTCAACTTCCTCAAGATATATCCTTACCTTTCCATAACCTAATGATTTAGCATATCCAAGTTTCATAGTAAAATAATTATTTATATCTAAAGCATATGCCAAAAGCATTCCTTCTTCTTTTCTTAAATTTTGAAATATTAATTCTCCCTCCATAACACTTCCTGTCCTAATCATCTCACAACAGACTTTCTTGTTTGGTGGTGCTTCATTTCCACCATTTGTTTTATAAAACTTTCTTCCTCTAAATGCCATATCACGTTCTTTTCCTGCTTCTTTAATATTTTGGGAATATTCTTCTTTGCTGCAATTCTGGCATCTTCCAGTTTCACATGCCTTGCAATAATAGAGTCTCTCATTTCCATAATTTTTCTTTTCATTATTATTATAAAACACATCATTCGTAGTATCATTTTTAAATGGCTTCTCAAGAAGCGGAATTTGATTTTCTTCTAAACCTCCACTAATTAACTTAAATTCACCAAAATTAACTTTCCCCTTATAAGCTGCTTCTCCATTTGCTATTCCAAAAATAGAACATACAATACAAATTCCATTATTAATATTTGAACATTGCTCCTGGTTATTTATTGGTAATATTCTTTTAAGTATATTATCTGGGACTTTTACAGCACAACTATATGAAACAGCTTCAGCAATAGACCTGACTGCTCCTTTAAGACTGCTGCCAGGAATAACCATGTTTCCATTTCTGCTCACCTGCTTTTTTATTATATTGCCCATATTATCATAGTCTTGCATTCTGCCTCCAATATGCAAAGGGGATAATACCTGTATTTTTAACTTTAATTTGCCATTATATGACCCTTTCTCCATGATATTATGTGGTATATAACTTAATCTTTTACATTTGTCCAGAAGAGGTACAAAATCATATGCTTTATCTTTTAAAAAAGTTTGTAATTCTTGCATATTATTACCTCCTTATATCCTTCTTTATATCTATATCTTCACAATTTTCTATCATCTCTTCTATACTTATACCCTGTAAACCCATTTCCCCGAAAAATGGAAGTTCCCAGTCATAATTTATATTATACTTTTCATTAAGCGGGATTTCCTGGATACCTGTTGCGCCACGCCAGCCTGTGACAGATTGTCTGTATTCACGAAAACAAATATCCATTTCCTGGATTTCCATACGCCCATTTCCTCTTGTAGAAGATGCACCAAGTGAAACATACCCTTCATCCAAATCTTTTAATACAAATAAAAGTAATGCCATCTGGTATAATTCATAATTTTTTAATCTTATTATTACACGGAATTTCCCTTCCTCTACTACCTCAAAGTCATATAATGCACTTGGATGGGAAGCACCCGTAATACGGTTAATAGCCACACCTTTACGCCCTCCAAGGATACACTCTCCTTCAGGATAAGTATCTGGAATATAAATTCTGGATGCCATATCCAAAGAACCAAACAGCCTACATGCAGGGCACATATTTTTATATGCATATGCGCCCTGTTCTTCATATGGTTTTTTATCCCAGTCATATGGTTTTTTACAAGGATTGTTTTTATCAAATATATTACAACACTCTTTACCAAACAATGCAGATATTTTTTCATATCTGTTGCGTAATACCCCTTTTAAAGTACTTCCAGGTATAATCACTGTATCCTTTCCTTGGTAACGGCTTTTTATACATTCCATATCAAACAATGATGGTTCAATCAGTTTGCTCTTATTACTCCTTATTGTTAAAGGACTTTTAGTATGTAATAAAACAGATATCTTAGCCTCATTTATTAGTTTACCAAACATATTTAAACACCACCTTTATCCTGATTATTAAGTTTAATAAATCCTATATTCTCTTCTGCAAGATAATCTGCTATATTTTCACCGTCAATATACTGGTATTGGGCGTTTACTAGTTTTATCTCCCCTAAACCTCTTGATTTCATCCCTCCTATTTGTATCATGCCCAGTTCCAAAGCTTTCAATAATTTTTTAACCACCTCCCATTCTGTACTGTCAGCATTTTCCAAAACCGCACAAAATGAAAAATGCGTATCTTCTGGAACTACCTCTGTTTCAAACTTGTTTTTATCAACCTTTGTACCACAATTTCTATCAATAGATACCCCACTTCTAATCTCAAATCCATCCTGGAATGTATCATCTGACAGACCCGCATCCCTTATACTAAGCTTTGCTGCACTACATTGTGAACCAAAAATCCTGCAAATAATACAAAGCCCGCCTTCATTCCTTGGGCCATAAAGATAATCTGACAATTTTTTCTCCGCATCTGCTCCCTTATCTTTTAATAACTCTTTTAATTTACTATCTTTTTTTATGTCTGCACAAGGCTGCTGTCTGTTACATATGCCTTGATTATAGCCAGTTTCTTCAAAAAGTCTTTGCTTTCCAGAATTGCTGGAAAGATATAATTCCAAAAAACTACGCATAGCACCCTTTAAAGAAGAACCCGGTATTATGGGCAGTCCTGCTGCATTACGAAAAAAAGGATTTTTACACCCTCCTGGACTAAATACATCTTCCGCAGCACCAACATGAAGCGCTGTAACAGAAATAAGTTCACCCTTTATTATGTATCTGTTTATAAATTTATCAAACATCTCTCTTCCTCCAAATCATTTGCTTGCCACATATACTTTCCAAAACAAGTAACCCATATATTTTTCTGCTATATCCAGCCTGAGAAGCCTCTCATCATCATTACTTACTTCACCTATGTCTGGTTCATTTAAAATTCTTGGATATATTTTATCTTGTATTCTCATAAACGATTTTACCAGATTATCTGCTATACTCTCCCCGTCATTGCACTTACTTTCCCAGCCGTGGCCCCTTGCTTTTTGATAAGAAATGAATAACAATAATTCCTCTATGCAAGAAGCTTTAGATACAGAATCCAGAAGCATTTTAAACTGGCTTCTTCCAAGTTTTTTACTATTTCCCTGTTTTTTATCATCATTTACTACAATATTTCCAATACCTTTTCCTATTACTAAACCTTCAATCTCTATTAAGAATTCTTTTGTTTCTCTTTTTAACACTCTTCCTGATAACAATTTTAAATCCTTATCCATTATTTTTCCCCCTTAAAACATCATAATCTATATGAAACATATCGCAAATCCTAACTTTACCAAAGCCGTGTTCTGTATTTTTGCCAATTCCTTTTTGTTCAAATTCTAATAATTTTGCCCATTCAATTTCCTCTGGCATTGCTTCATATATAAATACAGCTCCTGCCTTGACAACAAGATGCCCATTTCTTCTCATTTCTTTTTCAGTTGTTTTTGAAGTATCAAACCCTCTAATAAATTCCTGGAATTTATACACTTTGCATAATGTATAAATTCCAGAAGGTAAGTCAATCTTTTTTTCTAGAAACTTCATCATTTCTATATCTGGAATTTCTGTCTGGGAAATATTATTTCCTCCTATTTCCTCAAGCCCAAGATATGCATCCGTTAACAAATCTACTATTACAAAATGTTTATTATATTTAATTCCCAGGTTGAATTCATTAATTCTTTGTTTTATTTTCTCTGCTGTATCTATAGTTATATCATTACTATTTTCAAATGACATATTACATTTCCCAAAACCTCTTGTAATATCTGCTCCTATACGTAAAATATTAATTTTATCCAATTCTTTTTTTTCTTCTGGTAATAGCTCTATTTCTCCTGTAAATACGATATCTTCAAGTTCATCATATTTATTCATATATTGTTCCAAAATAACATTTTGTGTATAAAGAGAACCTTCCTTTGCAGTATTACGCTTATAATCAATAGCAGTCCTTGTGACTGCTGAATGCATTAATTTAACCTTTTTTCCATCTTTATTAATACCCTCTAACCTTTCCCACCCTGTTTCTCCATCTGCTTTTCCTAATGTTATAAGACGGCACTTAAGAATATCAAATATTTCCATATCTTCTTTATCTTTATATTTTTTCTCCCTTGCTGTAACTGGATAAGGTTTTCCGCCTAATGGATACAAAAAAGGGAATGTTATTTTTGAAAAATTTTTACATATGTTTCTAAATCCACAATTTTTACATTGAACCTGTCCTTTATATTCCAAGTAGTAATTTTTCTGCTCAAATGCACATCTCTGTATTATTGCTTTTGCATAAGCAGCACGTAACACACTTCCTGGTATATAATCTTTTGATTCCCTGTAATTACTATCTAAAGTTTTTCCACCAATCATAAGTGGTGACTTTAATACTGCATTTATCTTATATATCATTTTCCACCAATCCAATCTTTTATCCATTTATTCACATCAGTTAATTTTACCAGTTCTCTCCGTCCATCTCCTGTAATTTTATGCACTTCACATACTGCTGGTTCTTTTAGCCACCCAAGACCTGCTGACCGTCTTCCTCCTAATGCATAAATAAGCCTTATTGATGCAACAAGATGCGCAATATCCTTTTGATATGTATTCTCATCCAGAAAACCGATTATATTACTCTCAAAAACCATATAACCACCCAAACCACTTAGTTCCATTGTATACAAATGCCCATCTTTTTTTGCTTTTGTATAATTGCTAATAGAAACTCCTGTCCGTAATTCCATTAAACTTTCCTGTAAACCATAATAGCCTTCACTTTTTATAAGTTTTCCATCTTCAAAATACAAACATCCCTGCTTTACACCACTAGTCCCAAATATCCTCTCCCCATTATTAAATTCTGGAACAATTTGCGATAATGCAAAAGCATACTCTGATATACAGCCCTTTAGGGCGGCTCCTGAAATATATGGCAGTCCTCTTATATCTCTCAAAAGATATGACTGGATTTCACCACTTCCAGTTCCACCCCCAAAGAAGAATGAATTATAAAAATTTATATTTAGTTTTATCTCCACTTCTACTTTTTTCATCCTATTCCCTCCACATAGTCCCAAAGCTCAATAATGTCTAACCAGGGCGAATAGAGTTTTCCCTGATACATAATATTATTTTTTACTACTTCCCCTCCTAATTTTCTAGCAAAAGCTTTTAAAGCATTACAAATATTTGTTTGTTCATTTCTAGCAACCTGGTACTCATAAAATAATTCTGATTCCTCTATTGTATAATGATATAAGCTCTGCCTGAGCTGGAAAGCAAATGATTTTTCTTTCTCAATTTCCCTAATAAATTTTCTCATGGCATCTGCCTGTTCCCATGTATATGGCCGCAATGTTTTTACAGGTTTATATTTTTCCTCTTTTCTCTGGTATTCTAAAACACTGCTTCCAGCAACTTCATTTTCTATAACCATCCAGTCAACCGTACCTGTTATATTGCCATTCTGGCTTTCTTCCCATGCTTTTTGCTTTGCATTCTTTAATAATTCCTGTGCAATTCCAAAAGAATATTGCACTGGCATTTTATCATGTGTAATACACACACCTACAGACATAGTAACTCCGTTATCACCACTTGATTTATTTTTAAAACGCTGGTCAAAAAGTTTTCCTATTGTACATGCTACATCATATGCCTTATTTCCTGGAACAATTAAAAATATATCATCACCTCCTACTGCAATTATTTCAAAACAAGGCTCTTTCCCTAAATGTTTAAAAAGCGCATCAAACACAATATCTTTAACTGCATCCGATGTTTTCTGGCTAAAATATCTCATCATCATAAAAGACTCTAAATTATTAATCTGCCTGCTCATATTATTGGCATCTCCATAAATAATACCAATAAAACCATTGTTTGCTATATCTTCAAGTTTATTATATAATTTGCCATCATCAGATATTTTTTCTCCATATTTCATTTGGACATACTCTTTATATTTATAAATTTTTGAACGTCTTGCATCCCTGCCGCCTGAAAGTTTCTTATTAAGACAGCTTATACAGAATTTATCATTTTGGTTATTATATAAAGATTTTGCAACCGCATAACGCATGCGGCAAGAAGTACACATTTCACTGTCATTGTCCTTAAATATCTTAAACCCAGTATTTAATAATCTATTTTTTAAATCATTCCATTGCACAACTGGCTCTATACGGAAATCCCATCTCAATCCCTGCCGCTCTTCTAAAAGCAAATCCATTTCATTATTTATATTCTTATAATCATTTACCAGACGTTCCAGGTTATATCCACAACTGCAAAAATTCACCTGTGCAGTTACTGTTTCTTTTTCTGCCAGTAACTGTATTTTTTTGCATATATCATTTCCACAGCCTTCTGGAAAAATACCCATCATTTTTCCACCACCAGCATAAATCAGACATTCCCTTATATGTTCACCACAAATTAGATTTTCCATGCCTTTATCATTTACTGCATCCAGCAATAAACTTGCACCACGAATTTCAGGTATTTTATTAGTTTCAAGGTAATACTGTTTTATTTTTATTAGCCCTCCTTTTACAAAGTCAGCCTTTTTACTTATAAGCATATTTTCTTTATTTTTTAAACCATACATTACCTGTTTTATCTGCTCTAATTCAGTACTTTTATTTTCGCTGTCCACAATCCCGGCAGTAAATCCTTGGATTCTGATTTTTCTTTTCTTATCTTCTATATCACCACTGTTTTTAATTAATTCATAATTCATAGCATATAAACATGCTGTCCTGAAACATAGATAATCACGCATCCTTGCACATTTCAATGTATTTCCAGTAAAAAATGGCAAATCTGGGAATAAAACTGCCTCCCCTGCTCCATTAGAACTATAAAAAAATTCTTCAATGGCTTCCAGATTATCCACTTCCAAATACTTTTTAATTTCCATTTTCCCTGCTTCATAAATACGTTCAAAATCATTATTTGATATACAATAATGCGTTTGTGTAACTAAATCTTCCCAGTACTTATAATTATCCCTTTTCTCCTCATAAACCCTTTTCTCACCATTTTTTTCATAATACCAATCTACATACAACATAAAAACACCTCTTTATTCACATATGTTTTACTATATACATTCAATCAATACATTATCTGTAATAATATACATGTATATATTAGCTTTTATTAAAAACCGTCTATTTCACCAAAAATAATTAAAAAATTTGCTTATTTTTTATAAAATTATAACAAATGATATTACTTATTCCAACAAAATATACATAAATGAATAAAGGTTCATAGATTATATTTGATATATAAATCCATGAACCTTAAATTACTAAAATTTCTAAAAAACACTATTTTATTCTATACCTTCCAAATCCAAAGCTAGTATTCTTTCCAATATGAATTAACTCGCCTGCAAACAATAAAGGTAAATTTTCAGGATACCATTCTTCTACCATAAAGTATCCTTTTATCCCTTTTAACACCATACTTTGATTTTTACGTTCAGAATACCGTCTTACAGAAATAATATTATGCTCCTGGTACTTTATCTCTGGAGTCCTGAATTTCTCCATCTGGTAATAATGGTTATATATTCCCTCATAGCAGTCCAGCATAAAAATCCTTCTGCTTATAGCCTTTAATATTGGCCAAACCTGGTATTCCATAAGAAATATACCATTATATTTTAAAGTTAGAGGAGTCTTGAATACAAGCTGGTTTTCTATCTTGCAATTTTGGGTTTGCTTCTGCCTGTAAACTACATAATCATATAGTCTTAATACCTGGTATTGGGAAATATCATATTTTCCTTCAAAGTATATAGTTTTATTTAATGAATTTGTAACTGATACTATCCTGTATTTTCCACGCTCCTTACCTAACCCTTTCACGCCCAATGCGAGAAAAGCTTCCATAAACTGGTGAAAGTACATAATAGTTTTTCCAAAAAGAAGAAGATTAAATTTTAGAAAATCATCCTTTTTAAACTCCCGTCCATAATTTTCGCACTCTAATACATATCCTACACTTTCGCCTTCTGTAACAAATGCAGGTTTAAATTCATATTTTGAATAAATGGTTCTCTGTACCAGACACTCAGATATAAATTTACAACAGGCACATTGTCCATTACTTATGCAGTTTGCCTGGACAAGCATATTACCCATACCACCACGTAATGCTGATACTTTGTCTTTTGGTAAAACTGTATCTTCAAGAAAAGCAACTGTAAAATGCAGTTTTATATATTGAACCTGTAATGCTTCTTCCAATTCCTCAACCATTAACCTTCTCCTTCCCAATTATAGGGATATCTAATGTAATTATAATACTTTCTACCAATTATAACATGACAAAATATAATGTATTAATATTTTGTCATGTTAATATTTTTAATTCTATTATTTATATAAAAAGCACATTAAAAAGCAATTAGGCTTTTCAGCTCTTTTTATTATAAAATGCTCTTATACCGTAATCTCTATTGTATAGCCGCGTTCAAACAAACCGCTGCTTTCTAATTTATTTCCATATTCACGTTCTTCAAGGCTTCCTGTAAATCCTTCCCTGTCGCACCTTCCATACCAGGGTTCAATACAAATAAATGGTGCTTTTTTACCCGCTGGCGACCATATGCCGAAAAGTGGTGTATCAAATAAAACTGAGAGATACACATTACTTTCTGCATCTTCCAGTGAAACTTTTTTAATGCCTGTAGCATCCAGAATAAGGGCATCCCTGTCAAATATGCTTTCTCTTGCTTCAAGGCGTCCGTCTTTCAATGGGAATACTCTTGTTTCTTCTACTAAAATTCCATCTGATGACAATGTGCCACTTTCTATAAAGTCCGCTTTTGTGTGTAAGTTAAGCATACATCCTTCTTTACTGTTTCCTGGACAGATAAATGCTGGATGTGCACCAATTGAAAAATACATTGGTTCATGTGAATTGTTATGTACTTTCCACATTACCTCTAATGAGTTTCCAGAAATCTTATATCCAATCTCAAATATAAAGTTAAATGGATATATTTTATAGGTTTCTTCTGAACTTTCAAGTTTCATCCATATTGTATCTTCTGTAATATCTGTAAGTGTAAATTCCATGTCCCTTGCAAATGCATGTTGTGCTATGCCTTCATACCATACACCCTTATACTGGTATCTCTGTCTGTCCAGCTTTCCTACAAATGGAAATAAAACAGGTGAAACCCTGTTCCAGTACGCTGCATCACCATTCCACATATACTGCCTGCCATCTATAAGACGTACAATGCTTACCAGTTCTGCACCTTTTTTATTAATTCCTGCTTCAAGCACATTATTTTTAATACTATAGTCTGCTTTACTATAACCTGCCATATCTCTCCTCCTGGTCTGCTATTATTTCATCCTGCATTACGGGTTCAAATCCGGATAGTGCTGGATGGCCTGCCAATGTCCTTATTATACTCCAGCCAAAACTGCTATGGACTGCATTAACCTGCTGTTTCCCCTGCCCTGGCATATTAAATACAAAATACAGCAAATTATCCCTCAAGCATTTTCTCCAGCAGCTGGAATATTTCTTCCCATTCCACACCGCTGCTGGAAGACTTCATGCCCTCCAGCTTGCCATGCAGCTCTCCTGCCATTTTTTTCTGCTCCCTGAATCTTGCCACAAGCCCAAGTTTCTCCTCATACTTTTCAAGCTGCTTTGTTGCACGTTTTACTGTGTCATAAGCACCTTGCCTTGTTATGCCTTCATCTTGTGCGATTTCACTGAAATTGTAGTCTTCAAGTACACTTGCTTCAAACATGCGCTGCTGGTTTTCTTTAAGAAGGGCCCCATAAAAATCATATAACAGGGACAGTTCCAGACGTTCTTCTATTGTATGTTCTTTTTTTAAACTAGACATTTACAAATTTGCCTGCCTCTTTCTTTAATTGTTTTGCAATTTTATGGTTGCTGTCTGTTTTAACAGAAATCTGTTCAAGTACTTTTACAAGACCGTTAGTGTTTGAAGCAGATGTCATTACAGCATTGGCACTCTCATCTACTGCCGCTGCTATGCCTCCCATTGCTTCTATTATCTCACCTGCCAGCTTATCAATATTAGCAGACATATCACTAAAATGTGTAACTGTTTCATTTACATGTTCCGCATCTTCTTTATACTGTATACCACCAGCTAAAAAGTTTTCATATGCAGGAAGTACAGACTCCTGCAGGTATTTAATTATTTCATCTGAATTTCTTACAAGCTCGTTTACTGCTGAAATAACCATATTGTTAATATTTTGTATATTTCCTGCTGTCTTACGGCTCGAATCCGCCAGTTCCCTTATTTCATCAGCCACAACAGCAAAACCCTTGCCAGCTTCACCAGCCCTTGCTGCTTCTATTGAAGCATTTAACGCAAGCAGGTTTGTCTGTGCAGAAATACTTAATATTTCTTCTGTCAAATCGCCAACACGCTCTACACTCTTAGAATTTTCAACTGCTTTGCGCAGTGAAGTTAAAATACCTTCAACCACATTGCTGGCATCTTTTTTATTTGTTTCTGCATCTTTTTCTATGTTTGCAGCACGTTGTTTCATTTCTTCTGCATAAGCTGATAAAGCTTTTGATGCTTCTGCAAGCTCTTTAACCTCATCACCTACTGTACTTGCATTATCATTTACATTTGAAGATGTAGCTGCTACTTCTTCCATTGAAGAGGATAGTTCCTCCATAGCTGCTGAAATATCATAAGCATTGGAATTAACAGTATTAACACTTTCCTTTACCTCTTCTGCCATTTTATCAAGCGCATTTGAACTATTAGTAATTTTACGCATAATTGTCTGTAATGTCTGGATAAATGTATTAATTCCACCACCCATCCTGGCAATTTCATCCTTGCCTTTTACACTTATGCGCCTGGTAAGGTCTCCTTTCTCCGACTCAATGCCATCAATAATAACAGCCAGCTCCTTACTGCTTTTAATTATTGGCTTTGTAATACCAAGAATACATATAAGCACACTAAGCACTGCTACAACTGCTGCTGCAGCAAATAAAGCAAAACTGGCTCTCCTGGCATTCTTATATGTATTTTCGCTGTCATCAACTGCCATATCCATATAGTCCTGGTTTATATCACGCATCTCTGAAATCTTGGCAAAAACTTCAGAACCAGCAGTTGCAAGGTCTCCATTTACAAGCGCAAGTGCCTGTATCATATTATTATCTACACTTTGTTTTATTGCTTCTTCAAATATTCCTAAATATGTTGCATAAAGCTCCCTAAAACTATTATAAGCTTCTTTTTCATTACTAAATTCTAAATATTTCTCATAATCTGCACATATGCTGTCTATTTCTGTACATATTTTTCCCATTTCTTCTTCATGCTTGCGCATATTTTCATCATCGCTTGTTATGCTATGTGCATATGCTATCTTTTCAAGGGTTTCAAATGCAGTTGAAACATCACCAAGCATAAACATGCTTTTTGCATAATTACCTGAGATTTCCTCACTTGCTTTTATCATCCTGTCCATGCTGGCAACATTGGAATAACATGTACCAGCCAGTATAAATGCCAGCATTATTACTGGCAACATAACTTTAAGCCCAATACTAATATTTTTCATAATATAACCCCCTTAGAAATATTTACGTGCTTTCTAAATTGTCCCAGACATGGTCTGTTAAAACTCTCTGCCTGGGACTATTGTTACTTTTAATTAAATTATATCAGGTATATGGTGCTTATTATACCGTAAATTTTAAACAGGATATGCTATATTTTCTTTATCTGCTGCCGCAGGGTCAGCCTTTGTCTGCTGTGCTTCCCTGTATTTAAAGAATTCCATTGCAACCTGTGGGAACAGTGCATATGAAAGTACATCTTCATCCTGCTGCTTATACTGCTTCATTTCTTTTTCAAGTTCTGCAAGCTGTGGCTTGATTAAATCTGCTGGACGGCATGTAATTGGTTTTACATCGCCAACACATTTCTTCTGCACTTCAGGGTCAAATGGCTTAACTGTCTGCCCAAATTCACCAGCAAGCAGTTTTTTAGACTCTTTTGTAACCATCTTATATCTTTCACCTGAAACTACATTTAATACAGCCTGTGTTCCTACAATCTGTGATGAAGGTGTAACAAGAGGAGGCTCACCAAAGTCTTTACGTACCCTTGGCACTTCTTCCAGCACCTTCTCATACTTGTCTTCCTGTCCCATCTCTTTAAGCTGTGAAACAAGGTTGCTTAACATTCCGCCAGGAACCTGGTAACGGAGTGTCTGGATATTTACACCAAGCACTTTTGTATTCATAAGCCCTGATTTAAGAGCTTCTTCACGGAGCGGACGGAAGTAGTCTGCTATTTCTGCAAGTTTGTTCTGGTCAAGCCCTGTATCATAAGGTGTGCCCTTAAATGCTTCTACCATAACTTCTGTAGCTGGCTGGCTTGTTCCCATTGAGAACGGTGACATAGCTGTATCAATAATATCACATCCTGCTTCGGCTGCTTTTAAATATGTCATTGCTGCCACACCAGAAGTATAATGTGTATGAAGGTCGATAGGTATGTCTACTGACTCTTTAAGTGCAGTAACAAGCTCTGTAGCCTTTACAGGCACAAGAAGCCCTGCCATATCCTTGATACAAAGTGACTTTGCACCCATATCTTCAATTCTTTTTGCCATATCTTTCCAGTAATCAAGTGTATACGCATCACCCAGTGTATATGAAAGGGCTATCTGCGCATGGCCGTTTTCCTTATTAGCTGCCTTTACTGCTGTTTCAAGGTTCCTAAGGTCATTAAGGCAGTCAAATATACGGATTATATCAATACCATTTGCAATTGACTTCTGTACAAAATACTCAACTACATCATCTGCATAATGGTTATAACCTAAAATATTCTGTCCACGGAATAACATCTGGAGCTTTGTATTCTTAAAGCCAGCCCTTAATTTCCTAAGCCTCTCCCAAGGGTCTTCTTTTAAGAACCTTAATGAAGCGTCAAATGTTGCACCGCCCCAGCACTCAACTGAATGGTATCCTACCTGGTCCATCTTGTCTATTATTGGAAGCATCTGCTCTGTTGTCATCCTTGTGGCAATCAGTGACTGATGCGCATCACGGAGAATAGTCTCCGTAATCTTTAAAGGTTTCTTTTCTGTTTTTGCCATGATTTATCCTCCTAAATTAGATGCCAAATATTGCCATAAATACACCAGCCGCAACTGCTGTACCGATAACACCTGCAACGTTTGGTCCCATCGCATGCATAAGCAGGAAGTTTGTAGGGTCTGCCTCTGAACCAACCTTCTGTGATACCCTCGCTGCCATAGGCACTGCGGAAACACCTGCTGAACCAATAAGCGGGTTAATCTTGCCATGTGTAATCTTACACATAAGTTTACCGAAAAGCACACCTGCTGCTGTACCAACACAGAAAGCAACAAGCCCGAGTACAACTATTTTAAGAGTTGAAGCCCTTAAAAATGCTTCTGCGCTTGTTGATGCACCTACAGAAGTACCAAGCAGGATAACTACAATATACATAAGTGCATTGGAAGCTGTTTCTGCAAGCTGTTTTACAACACCTGACTCCCTGAAAAGGTTACCAAGCATAAGCATACCTACAAGTGGTGCAGTTGTCGGCAGGATAAGGCAGACAACAATAGTAACTATAATAGGGAAAAGTATCTTCTCCAGTTTAGATACTGGACGTAACTGTTCCATTTTAATCTTACGTTCTTCCTCTGTTGTGAAAAGCTTCATAATAGGAGGCTGGATAATAGGCACAAGTGACATATATGAATATGCTGCCACTGCTATAGGACCCATATATTCAGTCTGTTTAAGCTTGCCGCAAAGGAAAATTGAAGTAGGCCCGTCAGCCCCGCCGATAATTGATATTGCTGCTGCTGCCTTGTCATTAAACCCAAGAAGTATAGCGATAAGGTATGCAGAGAAAATACCAAACTGTGCTGCTGCCCCAAGAAGGAAACTTACAGGGTTGGCAATAAGCGGGCCAAAGTCAGTCATTGCACCTACACCAAGGAAGATAAGTGAAGGTAAAATGCTCCATTCATCAAGTATATAGAAATAGTGTAATAAACCACCGACGCCATTTGAAGTGTCCTCAGGACTTGCCATAATATCCGGGTAAATATTTACCAGTATCATACCAAATGCAATAGGGACTAACAATAATGGCTCATATTCTTTTTTAATCGCCAGATAGAGAAATATACAGCCAACCAGTATCATCAGGTAGTTACCTAACGACAGGCTTGTAAAAGCGGTCTGGCCTGCAAGGTTCTCTATCGTTGTAATAACGTAATCCAAAGCCGTTCCCTCCTAGTTTAATGATGCAAGTACAGCTCCTGCTTCTACAGAATCACCTGCTGCCACATTAATACCTGCAACTGTGCCGTCCTGTGGTGCAACAATTTCATTCTCCATTTTCATAGCTTCTAATACCATAATAACATCGCCTTTTTTAACAGCCTGGCCTGCTGATGCCTTAACAGATAAAATCTTGCCAGGCATAGGTGCATTAATCTTAACTGCCCCTGCTGCGCCAGATGGTGCTGCTGCTTTTGGTGCTGCTGCCTTAGGTGCTGCCGCTTTTGGCGCTGCCTTAGGTGCTGTGCCTGTACTGCCCTGTCCGCCTTCTTCTACTGTAACATCATAAACATTACCATTAACAGTAATTGTATAATTCTTCATTATTTTTTCCTCCATATACTTTATTAACTTATATGATTTTTACTTTCTGATAATTGAGCGTATTATAAGCCCGTCTGTGCACTCATTTTCACTTGCTGCCGCAATAGCTGCTGTAATAACTGCAACAAGTTCAAGGTCATCAGTTAAATCCTCTTCTTCTTCAATAACAGCAGGTGCAGCAGGAACTGCTTCCACAACTGGCTCTGTTTCCTTTTTCTTATTAAATGCATTGCCAATATATTTAAACTGCGCAATAATAACCGCAATAAATATAAGAACCAGGAACACTATGCCCATACTCATTACAGTATTAAGCCCTGCCTTGCCCATTATCTCGCCTTTGGTCTTGTATTCTTCTACATTCCATGAAACTGTATTGCCATCTTCATCATAAGTTACTGAAAATACAAGCTTTTTGCCAGAATCTGTAAGAACTGTTTCAGTTACTGTTGCAGTATCAGTAGTAATGGTCAGGCTGCTGCCATCTTTTTTGTCATATTTGCCGTATTTGTCCCGAAGCTTCTTAGAATCTTTATACTGGGACAGGGTTTCATCATCAAGCTGCCCTGCGTAGTCTGTTACAGCGCTTTCAAAGTCATACTCAAACCAGCTTTGTACAAAAGAGTCTGTATTCTCCTCAAGCACCTTTTCATCAAAGTTATCATTACTTTTGACAAGGCTGAAGCTGCATCCCGCCATCACCAGCATACAGGATATGATACAACAAATTAAAGCTAATCTCTTCTTCATATGCCACTCCTTACTTAGATGGTTCCATGCTTTTTACTAATTGGATACCCGCTTTTTGAAAATAACATTTCAAATGCATATAATAACTGCTTCCTTGCTGAACCTGGAGCTACTACAGAGTCAATATAACCTCTTGCAGCAGCAGCTTCTGTGCCTGACTTTGCAGCAAATCCAGCAGCTTTTTCTGTTATATCTGCATTTTTGTCATCACCATACATTACTTTAGCCGCAACTTGTGCATCCATTACACCAATATCCGCACCTTCAAGTGCAAATACCATATCTGCACCAATATGCTTTGAATTCATGCAGATATAAGCTGTTCCATATGCATTGCCTGTAACCATGTTTACCTTTGGCACGTCTGCCTCTGTAAATGCTGCTGTGAGCTGTGCTGCTGCAACAGCAATTGTCTTCTCCTCTTCCACTGTTGTAGCGAACCCTTCAACATTGGTTAAGGTAAGCAGCGGAATATTAAATGCATCACATTTCTTTATAAATGAAACTGCCTTATTACATCCTGCTGTAGTAAGCCTTGCATCATACTTTGCTGTAGTTTTTCCATTTTCATCATACTGTGCAGTACGGTTTGCAATAACACCTATTGTCATGCCATCAAGGCATATAAATCCCGTAACCATTTCTTTTGCAAACTCTTTCTTGACTTCCATAAAGAAATTGTTATCGCCTATATCCTCAAGTGCAACAGCAGGGTCTGCAATTTCTGCTGCAAAGTTTTCTGTCATTCTGTTTAAGTCGTCCATACATTCATCTGAAAATGCTGTATCATTATTATTTCCAGGAAGGATTGAAACCAGTTCCCTTATACCTGATAATACTTCTTCTTCACCCTCAGCAGCAAAATCAACTACCTGTGCCTCCTGCTGGAAACCTGCAGATGCTGTATCAAGCTTTTCTGTATAATTTCCTGCTAATGTGTTTGGTGAATTAACGAAAAGTTTCGCATTCTTCTTTTCCATAAAAGTAAAATCACTCATTGCTGCCATTATGGCAACACCGCCGCCACAGTTTCCAAAAACAGCGCTAATCTGTGGAACTATACCTGATGCTTTTGCTTTAACTTTGTATATCTGCCCAAAGCCTGCAAGTGCATCTGACGCCTCCTGGAGACGTATGCCAGCGCAGTCTATAAGCCCGATAACAGGCACTCCTGTCTTAATTGCAAGTTCATAGACATGTGCTATTTTTTTTGCATGCATCTCACCTATTGTACCATTAAGTGCAGATGCATCCTGGCTGTATATATAGACAGGATTATTCTGGACAAGCCCGTACCCGGTTACTACACCATCCGATGGCACCAGCTTTTCCTGCATGTTAAAATCGGTGTTCCTCTTTGTTATACCTGCACCAATTTCAACAAAACTGTTCTCGTCAACTAAAGCCGCAATGCGGTCTTTTGCTGACAAAGCATTCTTGTTACTCATGTTCAGCCCTCCAATATAGTAAAATTAATTGTGGCAGTATATTAAAATGCCCCTGGCATAATAAAAGCCACCTGGCATAAGCCAGTTTGTAAAAACAAAATCTATACCAAGTTTAATTCTATTACTTTTACCATAAAATAGCAACCTTTTTATTTATTTTACATGCAAATTTTTGGCAGGGCACGTTATTCCTTTGCCTGTAATGCTTCTTACAGACGCCTTGTGGAATATTCTGCTTTTATTACCCAAAAGGCATAAAAATTTATGAAACAGGTGTAAATGGAATAAAGAAGAAGTTGTAAAAATTATATAATTATGATAAATTATACTACATAGTTATTACTAAGGACTAAATAATTAATAAAGGGAAAAGGTAGAACTGTGTTAAGATTTATTTATGTAATTTTAGGCAATTTACACCGTGTCTGGATGATTCCCAAAATGGGATACTACTCCAGGCATCCTGAAAAATATTCAGAAGAATTCAGGTATGAATACGACAGGCATTGTATCAATATTATGAAAAAAAGAGGAAGGATTACTACTAATGCATATGGTGTAAACAACCTCCCAGAAAATGGTGGTTATATAATGTTTGCTAACCACCAGGGCAAATATGATGCCCTTGGAATAATGGACTCACACAATATGCCCTGCTCTATAGTAATGGATGCAGACCGCTCATATATACCACTTGTAAGGCAGTTTATAGATTTAGTACAGGGAAAAAGGATAAAACTGGATGACTTGCGGCAGGCAGCAGGTATAATCAGTGAAGTTTCAGAAGAAGTAAAACAGGGACGCAAATTTATAATATTCCCGTCAGGCGGATATGAACACCGCAACGGCAATTATGTAGACCCTTTTAAGCCAGGCTGTTTTAAAGGGGCAATCAGGGCAAAAGCCCCAATAGTCCCCGTTGCCATTGTGAATTCCTGGAAAGTATTTGACTTATGGTCACTACGGCGTGTAGTCACACAAGTTTTTTATCTTAAACCACTATTTTATGATGATTATAAAGACATGAAATCCAATGCAATATCTGACCTTGTTTATAACAGGATATGTGCTGCTGTCAAATGCGCCGAACATGGTGACTTTGCTGCTGCTGCACTTAAATAATCCAGATAAATACATATACTGCTGGAAGATGTCTGGTAATTTACGGGCACATAAAAAACATTTTTAATAAAATATCCGTGAAATACCTGCGGTCTGTTTTATCTACGGTCTGTGATACTATTACCGGGATGGACATATAAAGCCCGTCATTTACAAAATATTTTTCGTATCCTATAATATCACCAGAGCGCACTGGTGCTTCAAGCCTTTGTGGAAGTTCATAATCCACTGTCACAACATCTTTCTTTGACATAAGTATTGTAAAGCTGCCAGAGCTGGCACGTTTTACAGGAACAGACGCTTTTGTGCCATCTGTTACCATTATTTCAGGGAGCGGTGCACCAGCAGATATTCCAGCCTGCGTGTAAGCTTTAAAACCATAATCCATAAGTTTTCTTGTATCTGCCCACTTATAGCTTTTATTAGGAGGCCATCCACACGCAAGGACTGAAGAAACCAGAGTGGCATTATTTCTTCTTGCTGCCCCACAGAAACAATATCCAGCATTGCCTGTAAACCCTGTTTTTATGCCAAGTGCGCCATTATAGCTTGTAAGAAAAGCATCCTTATTATTTACAGAATATGTACGTGTATTATCACAATTTGAGAACTGGTGTGACGGGGTCTGGACTATGTCCATAAACTCCTTGTTCTGTATTGCATATGCACCAATACAGCATAATTCATATGCAGTTGTATAATGCCCGTCACTGTCAAGCCCGTTTGGTGTTACAAAATGTGTATTACTAAGCCCAAGTTCTTCTGCTTTAAGGTTCATAAGCCCTGCAAATCCCTCAACACTCCCACCAATATGTTCAGCTATTGCAACCGCTGTATCATTATGCGACTCCAGCATCAGAGAATAAAGCAAATCGCCAAGCCGGAATTTCTCGCCTTCTTTCATATTAAGCTGCACATCGGGCATTGAAGAAGCATATCTTGAAACAGTGACAATATCATCTGGATTGCCATTTTCAAGTGCAACAATACATGTCATTATTTTAGTAGTGCTTGCCATAGGAAGCTGTATATCTGCATCTTTTGAAGCAAGAATTCTGTTACTGTCCGCATCAATAAGACAGTAAGCCTTTGAATACATCCTTGACGGCTCACTTGCAGAAGAAGTTATGCCAAGGCTCCTTGCCGTAATTTTCTGTGACGCAGGAGGGCTGGTTTCCTCATACTGGCTAAACGGGGCAAAACCTGACAGAAAATCTTTGGTAGCATTTATATATGAAAGTGAAAGAAGTATAAGACATATAGTATATATGGCGCTGCTTAATAATTTTTGCATAAAAACCCCTCATTTAAATTTATCACAATTCAAATATATGATACTATTGCCCAAATATTACAGAAGATTTCCAGTTATCCTGTGCTGGTTGTAAAACGGACGGTTTCTGTGCCAGAGCCAGAATATTCCGTACAGGGGGTACGCTTCCGCTACGATGAGCCACACAGCGGCACATAAAGCCCGTATATTATATATTCCAGATAAAACTTACGTTTTCCTGTAATATATAATATATGGGCTTAAATGCCGGTGGGCTCAAAGTACCCCTTTAACGGAATAATTCATGGCATCTGGCACGCAAAACCTGCCACCAGCAGCCTGCAAGAAAACACAAAATAAAAAGGTAACTGGAAATGGGGAAGGGATGATTTTGCTAGTCACTTATTAAGCAGTGGAATAATATTATATGGAACACCCAAAACCTGCTGTATCTATCAGAATTATAAAAAAACATAATATAAAAACAGAATAGATAATAATTGGGAATTATGGCGGGTGACAGTTGGTTTAGACGGACGGAAACCCGGCGTGTCCTTTGCTGTTATTAACTATATTTATTTAAGTTTTGCACAATTACACGCCCACTTTTACTTCAATTACATCATTTATTATGGATTGCTGGTTTTCTGTTGCCAAAATGCTACTGCGTATTTATTATAGCAATTCCCTGTAAATTGGCAGCCCATTTTTGAAATGTTACACAGTAAAAGCCATTTTCGTGGATAAAGGTATAAAATATCTTCACCACCATGTTTATATCCTAAATATCTTGTAAAACATTACGTTCAAAGAAGCTACAACATAACAACAAAACCAACACACATTTTCTCCTTAAACGCTTTTATAACATGGTGTTAGCACCATATCTATACCATCAGTAAGAAAAAGCGTTTCCTTTTCCACTATTCAGTAACGAGGGCATTAGTCCCACCAGCAATAATAAACAGACTGCTCCTCATGGAATAACTTTGTACTTGAAATCAACTCCCCATTATCTCCAATAAGAAAAGCCGGCTACGAAAAATCTGTTTTTTCTCCAATATCACTTGGAAATATATCTTTTGGTTCATTAAAAATTTGCTTTATTCTGGTAATTGGTAATTTACTAAAAATAATCAAAGTTTCTACGGTTATAACCCTGTCTTTATCTTCCATTCCATATACCTGCACAAAAATTCAAGACATTCACAACAAAAATCTGTAAAATTGTCTGCCGGGTCTAAATAATCTTTATATGAGAACCAGTAATTATTTGTATAATTGCTGTTCATTTTATCCGTTTCCTGCAATGTTAAAATAGTTTCTTTTTGTAGATTATTCATATTGATACTCCTTAAAGATAATTATTTCCTGTCCTGACATTTCCCATAAAAAAGATTAAATTATTGTCTAAAAAAGCAGTATGGTTTAGCAAGTCAAGGACTTTTATTAATCTAGGTATATAACTTTCAAATATCCAAAATTCTTCTCCCTCATACCAAGCTCTCCCATTGCCGGTTAGAAAATAAACCATTTTATTCTCTTCTTGTATTAGCCCAATGCAAACCATTTTTCCATATTGTACTCTCACTTTTAAATTTCCGTTTTATTTTCATTGAATAACCGTCTGCATCCTTATTTATTATAATAATTATAATCCTGTTGCTTCCATGAAGGTGAAGTTATTATCCATTTTTTCCAAGTTCTTAATTGTAACTTCTGAATAGTATTCTGAACAATAAAATTCTATTTCAATGATATAATTTTTGTATTGATAATTATATAGCAATATTATTCCACTGCTTAATAAGTGGCTAGCAAAATCATCCCTCCCTCTCTCATTTCCAGTTATCTTTTTATTTTGTGTTTTCTTGCAGGCTGCTGGTGGCAGGTTTTCTGTGCCAGATGCCATGAATTATTCCGTTAAAGGGGTACTTGTAT
>CAJTRU010000011.1:43072-64736 GCA_910579085.1 uncultured Lachnospiraceae bacterium
AAAATATTAATATAAAAATACAGAAAGACAGGAAATTTTTATGTTAAAAATTTATTTACCAGCTAGCAGTTTTACATATATAATAGCCGTTATATGCATACTGGCTTTATTTTTATTTATATTTTTAACATGCAGGTGGCTTTTACTGCGTATGGACAGGCGTACCCTTGCCTGCCAGAATGATTTACTTGAAAAACACTGTGAAGAAGTACAAAATATGTACAAGCAGACAAGAGGCTGGAAACATGATTACCATGACCAGATACAGACCATGAAAGCATATCTTGCTATGGGAAGGATTAATGAACTTTCACACTTCCTGGATGAACTAGACAAAGACCTGGTTTCACTTGACACAGTAATTAAGACAGGAAATATTATGATTGATGCTATTTTAAATAGTAAAATTTCTCTTGCAATATCAAGAAATATCCATGTAGATGCCAAAGCAGCCGTACCTAAAGAATTTAATATGGCATTTTCGGAAATTGATTTAAGCATTATTATTGGCAACCTGATGGACAACGCAATAGAAGCATGTGCAGGTATACATGACCCTGGAAAACGTTTTATACGTATTTATATTGATATACTTAAGGGGCAGCTATATATTTATATAATGAACTCTTCTGAAGGCAGGAGGAAACGCATTGGCAGGATTTATAAATCAACAAAAAACGGCAGCGGGCATGGTTTTGGGCTTATGCGCATTGACAAAGTAGTAAGCCGTTACAATGGTTATCTTGACAGGCAGGATGAAGAAGGGGTTTTTGTAACAGAAATAATGCTTCCATTATAAACCAGATAATATTTAATACCATTCGTGCACGATACCTGCCATTCGTGCATTTTTTTTAATTGCATGTAAATATGTTTTATAATATAACGTATAACATGCCTGCTGGAAACAGATAAATATTACAAGAAATACCAGGATGTGTTTGAAAATTTATAGAAAAGGACGGGTATTAAAATGAAAGAAAATGCACAAATCCCAAAACAGGAGTTTGTTCCAAAACATTATTCAATATTTAGTGACATTATATACTTTATAAAATATTTCAAAAAATATGAACCAGTTGTACTTTACTTCTCCCTGCTGGAAATAGTACTAAGTGCAATTGTACCTTTAACTGGTATTTACCTGCCCAAAATTGCTATAGACCTTATAACAAAAGAAGCCACTATACAGGAAGCTGTCACCATCCTTGTATCATTTACCCTTTTAATGGCGGCTGTATGTACATTAAAAACGGCTGCTGCGTCTGGAAAATATAATTATTATAATGCACAGCGTGACCAGTTTGTTGGTTTTTTATTTCTCAAAACACTTAAAATCCCATATAAATACACTGAAACAGGGGATGTGAAAAAAGTGTACTGGAAAGCTTTTGATGCACTGTACAGTGGTGACTGGTCAGCACTTTCAAGAATGGTTACAGGTACTATAGGAATATCCATAAATATTTTATGTTTCCTGCTTTATTCAACAGTTATAGGAACACTTGATTTGTGGCTGTTGCTTGTACTTGATGCCCTTGCACTTGCCAGTTATGCCTTGGATTTATGCCAGATACACTATGAGGAAAGCCTTAGGGATGAATTTGCAGAAGCAAATAAAAAGTATTATTGTACTTTAAACTCAATGGAACATACAAAAGGTGCTAAAGATATCAGGATTTTTGGCATGAAACACTGGCTTGTGCAAATAAGGGATATGGTTATTGAACAGCAACGCGGGATAAACCAGAAAATCTTCCGTAAAAGGTCATTTTATGAAAAAGCCGGGTTTCTGCTTTCGATGGTAAGAGACCTTGGGGCTTATACATTCCTTTTGCACCAGGCACTAGAAGGGACAATAGATGCAGGCGGTTTTGTATTATATTTTGGTGCAATTACAGGATTTTCAGGATTTATAACAGGAATTATGAATTCCCTGGCAGAACTGCGTTCTGCTGCCAATTCAACTGATTACCTGCGTGCTTATATGGAGCTTCCAGAAGAAGACACCAGTTCTGGCAGCAGGCATACCAGTGAACTCAGTATGCCAGTATGCATTGAATTTAAAGATGTAAGTTTTGCTTACCAGGATGCATCAGAAGATATGGAAGACAACAATAACAGTGATAATTCCCCCAAAATAAAAAAGAATAAAAAAAATGTATTTGACCATTTGAATATAAAAATAAATGCAGGTGAAAAAATTGCCCTTGTAGGCGTAAATGGCGCAGGTAAAACAACATTTGTAAAACTTTTATGTGGCATGTATGACCCTGGCAGTGGGCAAATCCTTATTAATGGCATAGACAGGAACGAATTTCCAAAGGAAGAACTTTATGGCCTCTTCTCTGCTGTTTTCCAGGAACAACTGGTATTTCCTTTTACATTAGGTGAAAATATAGCTATGGACAGGGCAGAAAATATTAATGCCACAAGGGCATGGGACGCAATTGCCAGGGCTGGCTTAAAAGAACTTTTTGAAGAGAAAAATATAGATTTAAAAACATATATGACAAAGGAGATTATGAAAAACGGAACAGACCTGTCAGGAGGGCAGCAGCAAAGGCTTTTACTTGCAAGGGCACTTTATAAGGATGCACCAGTCCTTGTATTAGATGAGCCTACGGCAGCATTAGACCCTGTTGCAGAAAGTGAAGTTTATAACAGCTACAACAAATACAGCCAGGGAAAAACAGCACTATTTATCTCACACAGGCTTGCAAGCACAAGGTTTTCTGACAGGATTATAATGCTTGAAGATGGGAAAATAATAGAAGAAGGCAGCCATAATGATTTAATGCAGCTCAACGGAAAATATGCAGAAATGTTCCATATACAAAGCAATTATTATGAAGAGGGGGAGACAGAATGAATACAGATTTAACAGCTAAAATCCCGTTCAGGGAACATATTAAAAACATAAGAAAAATACTAAAGATTATAACTGGTATAGATAAATGGTACTTTTTATTTACAAGCATTGTACATATAATAAATGTAATTGTACCATATATACAGCTTGTTTTATCTGCTTATATACTTGATGCAATTATTGCACAAGAAAACTTTAAAGAAGTAATGTTAGTTATAACAGGCACACTTTTTATAATACTCTGCCTGAACTTTACAGCAAGTTCAATATGGAACAGAATGGAAGTACGGAGGGAAAGGGCATATCTGCTTTATTCATGTATGACACAGACAAGAATGCTGGATATGGATTTTTCAAGAATTGACAGCCCTGAAATAAAAGAGCTGCGTAACAGGATTATGACTGATAATAACTGGGGTGCAGGAATTAACTCATTATTCTGGCAGGGAAATTCTATAATTTTTGGACTATTTAATATTATTGGTGCAGCAGTTGTTGCTTTTCCTGTTATAAGCTTTTTATTTACTTCTGGACGCAATTATGTAATTATTATATTCCTTATATTAGCCATAATACTTATAGTATCTATGAAATCAGGCATATATTTTAAAAAGAAGACATTCCAGTTTATGTTCAGTAAAATTGATGAAAGTGAAAAAGAAGACTCACTTGTACTTTCATGGCATTTTGCTTCTGGCAACGGGTTTAATTATAAAAATGGCAAAGATATAAGGATTTATGGAAGTTATGGACTTATGGAACGCTGGAGTATTGCTGCATTCAAAAGCCAAAAAAACCGTAAACTCCTGAAAAATTCTGCTATTGGCTGGGCTGGAAAAGATGGTTCATCTGAGTTTGCAATTAGTGCCATAAGAGGATGCGCCTACTTATCAGTATCACTTGCTGCAATTGCAGGAAAAGCAGGTGCAGGGGATATTATCAGGCTTGCAGGCTGTCTGGATAAACTGTTTACATCAGCTTACAATCTGGTAAATAATATAGCCGAGTTTGCCCTGACCGCAAGAAAACAGGCAAGCACTATTGAATTCCTGGAACTTGACGATGAAATGTATAAGGGAAAACTTCCTGTTGAAAAACGCAGTGACAATGAATACCAGATTGAATTTAAAAATGTTACATTTTGTTACCCAGGCAGCAACGAGCCTGCATTAAAAGATTTTTCAATGAAATTAAAAATTGGCGAAAAACTTGCAGTTGTAGGTATGAATGGTTCCGGCAAAACAACAATGATAAAGCTTTTATGCAGGCTTTATGACCCTGATAAGGGGGAAATACTCTTAAACGGTGTGGATATACGTAAATTTAAAACAGATGAATACAGAAAGCTTTTTTCTGTTGTATTCCAGGATTATACGCTATTTCCATTCCAGCTTGCACAAAATGTCGCAACAGATACAGAATACAATTCAGAACTGGTTAAAAAATGTCTTGTGGATGCTGGCTTTGGAGAACGTATAAATAATGGCGGAATGGGAATGGAAACCTGTCTTTATAAAGATTATGATGATAATGGCATTGAAATATCTGGTGGTGAAGCACAAAAAATTGCTATAGCAAGGGCAATGTATAAAAACTCACCCTTTGTGCTTCTTGATGAACCAACAGCAGCACTTGACCCACTGGCTGAATATGAGATTTATACAAATTTTGATAAAATCATTGGCACAAAAACAGCAATCTATATTTCACACAGGCTTTCATCCTGCCAGTTTTGCGAAAAAATTGCCGTATTCCACAAGGGAAGCCTGGTACAATATGGAAACCACAAAGAATTGCTGGAAGATAAAAATGGGAAATATTATGAAATGTGGAATGCGCAGGCACAATATTACCAGTAATTTTTTCCACCTGTGCGGTTGCAATATGACAGTTTCTTGTATGCAATCAATTGCAGTGCAAGAAACTGCCAGATTAGCAATTCACTTTTTAAATGAGCAAAATAATGGCTGCTACCGCAGCCACAGAAATGCGGCAACACGAATTTTGAGAATGCATAAGTTAGCTGGATGCTCTTCAGCGCATCCAGCCGCACAAGTGGAACTTTTTATTTGTAATTTCCTAATAAATTTTTAAATAAGCATACGGAGAATATTTATGAAAGTGGCAATTATTGAAGATGATGAAGTCCATGCAGATTTACTTGAAAAATACCTGCTTGAATGGAGCAGAGTTAAAAATATAGCCCTGATGATAAGCAGATATCTGGATGCAGAAAGTTTTTTATTTGAATTTGAACCAGGGCTTGCTTTTGATGTACTTTTTATTGATATCCAGATGCAGGAAATAAATGGCATGGAAATGGCTAAAACAGTAAGAAAAAAAGACAGTATAGTAAATATAATTTTTACCACAGGAATTACTGGATATATGGAAGAGGGTTATGAAGTTGAAGCAATGCACTACCTAATCAAACCAGTTAGCAAAGACAAAATATATAAATGTATGGACAAAATCCTTAATAGGAAAAAAGAAACAGATTATATAATTGTACATTCCAAAGATGAAATCCATAAAATCATAATAAACCAGATTAATTATATTGAAGCCAGGGGGCATGGATGCGTAATTGAAATATTTTCAAAAGAAAATGGTATAAGAAATACCAGGTTCTGCACAAAACTCCATACAAAACCTACAGAATTTATTGAAGTATCAGAAAGTATTTCAGAACTGGAAACTATAGTAAAAACAAAGAATTTTACCAGATGCCACCGTTCATATCTGTGTGCAGTCCCTAATATACACCATATCAGCAAAACAGAAATAACATTTGATACGGGCAGCCATATCCCTGTAAGCAGACGGCTTTACAAAGATGTAAACCAGGCTTTTATAAATTATTTTTCTAAAATAAATAAAGAATAATTTGTATTATTTATAATTCCTTTACAATAAACTGTATGCAGGATAACTGGAGATTATGTTATGCGGCATTTATCCAGACGTATGGAAGCATGTGGCAGAATAATCCCATCACATATATTTGTAGTTATCCTGCTGCCAAATATTTTACTCGTTTATAATAGCAGGTTTTATGTACTATACAAAATTACCTGTTTATAATATCACATATTTTATCAATATCATAACCTGGCGCGGTCTCCATTGCTGCATAAAATATTTCTTTAATCTTTTCTTTATCCTCTTCAAGTTCTTCTGCAATCATCTCAATATCTTTTCCTTTTTTGATTTTCTTAACTACCATAAAAACCAGGGCTCTCTCCATTCCATGTTCCATACCAAGCTCCATGCCCTGCTCTATTCCTGCCCTTAATATTGTTTTTGCTTCATATTCTAAGACCTTTCCTCCCATAATACCACCAAGCCCTTCTTTTATTTTTTGATATTTTGCTGCTATGTTTTCTATTACAATTTTTGTCATGTCTGACAGAATACACTTTGTATATTCCGTTATTTTCCCATTTAAACACATACTATCAAGTGTCTTTATAATTTTTATAAATTCCTTTTCTGCTTTTTTAAAATTTACACTGCCATTTTCCATTGCAGGAAATTCTTTTTCATAACAGAATATGTAAAATGGTAATAAAAACAACAAATTCTTTTCAAATATTTCATCCAGGCTGTAATCAATTTTAATTACTGGTACTTTATATGCAACCTCTCCACCTGGTGTTTTTATTATTATTTCCATTTCATATGGCGTCATGCTGTTATGCCTTAAGTACAGTATTGCTGAATATGGGTATTCAAGCACCAGTTTCCCACTACTGGCATATGCATCTTCAAGTGCCATCTGTGAGGCATATTCAAATATTCTTATTATTATTTCACAATCTGGTGTGCTCTGGCACTCAAAGTGGTATATCCTCCCATCTTCTGGCAGGCTTATATTACTGTCTGTTATCTTCCTCTTTAATTTTCTGTCTGTTAGTTTTATAAAGTGTTCATTTTGCAGAAGTGTTATTTTTTCATCTCCTGTATAATGCTGCCCAAATACTTCGTTGATAAGTGGTATTAACAAGAATGGGCAGTCCGTCATTATTGTCCTGAATACATCATCATATGGTGTCCCTGCTTCTGTCATTATATTTTGTCCTTTCTATTATAACAATTTTAATAACAAAAAACAATAATTTAATCCAATTATTCAACACATACGATACATTAAATTTATTATATATTCAATTGCCATTTATGCCAAAATAACTTTTATTTTTTATACAAAAATCCCATAAGTTATTTTTTTATAATAAACTTATGGGATTATATTAATTTAATAATTTATTTTCTAAAGCATTTACTACTCTTCTTTATCTGCCAAAGCATTTATTATTCTTCTTTATTTGCCAGAGGGTTTATTATTCCCCTGGTTCTGGTAATTTACATACATCTGTCCAACAGGTAAAACCAGAATATTCTTCTAACTCTTCCAGTGAAAGTTCTATTGCACTGTTTGCGCTTCCACATGCTGGAAATACTGTTTTAAAACGTTTAAGCGATATGTCAAGGTATACTTCCACACCTGGGTTTACTGCAAAAGGGCAGACCCCGCCAACTGCATGGCCTGTTAATTGTTCTGCTTCATCTGCTGCCAGCATTTTTGCCTTAGTCCCAAACTGTGCTTTATATTTAGCATTATTAATTTTGGCGTCGCCTGCTGTTACCACCAGTACCACTTTTTCCTTTACATGAAATGATAATGTTTTGGCTATACGGCTTTCATCACAGTTTAAGGCTTTTGCAGCAAGTGCAACTGTTGCACTGGAAATTTCAAATTCCTGTATCCTGCCTTCTATTCCTTTTTCCTGGAAATATTCTCTTACTCTTTCAATTGACACTTTGCCCCTCCATCCTGCAAAAATGCCACCCTGCATAAATACTGGCAGGATGGCATTTATATTCTGGCTACTTTTTCCAGTGTTTTTTCTTCTTCTTGCCTTCTGTCTTTTCCTCTTCTGGTGTGCTGTTTTCTTCCTTTTCACCATACATGGCTTTGTCAAATTGAAGAAGAAGGTCTTTCTGTTCCTGTGTCATGCTTGTTGGAACCTGTACTACAAGCGTTACATAATGGTCACCACGCATCTGTCTGTTGCGCAATGACGGAACACCTTTATTTCTCAAACGTACCCTTGTATCAGTCTGTGTGCCAGGTTTTACACTATAAATGACTTCGCCGTCTATAGTCTTTATATAAACATCCCCGCCAAGTGCTGCCTGTGTAAATGTTATAGGTGCAGTGGAATATATATCCCTGTCCTGGCGCTGGAAAAGCGGATGCCTGCTTACAAGCACTTCTACAAGCAAATCGCCTCTTCCGCCGCCATTTATTCCTGGCTCACCTTTATCTCTTATCCTTACACACTGTCCATTATCTATGCCAGCAGGTATTGATACTGAAATCTTCTTACGCTTGCTGACATAGCCGCTTCCGCTGCATCCAGAACATTTGCTCTTTATAATTTTACCTGTACCACGGCAGTCAGGACATGACTGCACATTTCTTACAACACCAAAAAGTGACTGCTGTGTAAATACTACCTGGCCCTTACCACCACATTTTGAACATGTTTCAGGTGATGTGCCTGGCTTTGCACCCGTTCCGTGGCAGTCAGGACACTCTTCTTTTAATGTTATATCTATTTCTTTTTCAACACCAAAACATGCTTCTTCAAATGTAATCCTTACTGATGTACGGACATTCTGTCCTTTCATTGGCCCGTTGCTTTGTGCCCTTGAGCGGCCGCCGCCAAAAAAGTCTCCGAAAATATCCCCAAAGATATCCCCCATGTCCATTCCGCCAAAATCAAAGCCGCCTCCACCAGCACCGCCTTCAAATGCAGCATGGCCAAACTGGTCATACTGGCGTCTTTTATCAGTGTCACTAAGAACGGCATAAGCCTCAGAAGCTTCTTTAAATTTTACTTCCGCTTCCTGGTCACCTGGATTAATATCAGGGTGGTACTTTTTAGCCAGCTTGCGGTATGCTGATTTAATCTCTGAATCAGAAGCCCCGCGGTCTACTCCAAGGACTTCGTAATAATCTCTTTTATCTGCCATAAATATTGCTCCCCTGGTTTCTTATAACCTTCAAGAACTTCTTACTACGTTTCAAATTATGCCACCTTATAGCAGCATAAATAAAAATAACATGGTTCTATATTATACGGTTTTGGAAAGTCTGCCCCGCTGCCATAGAAACTCCCTGGCAAAGCACAATAATACTTTGCCAGAGAGTTTTCTAAAGCGGAAAGGCCATCTTTAACCTTCTATACCTCGCGGTAATCACCGTCAACTACGTCATCATCTGCTCCTGCATTTCCCTGTGATGCACCCATATCAGGACCCATTCCGCCCATGTCAGGGCCTGCTCCTGCTGCCTGCGCACCTTCATACATTTTCTGGAATACATTCTGTGCACTTTCCATAAGTTTTTCTTTACCAGCTTTTAACTCGTCAATATCACTGTCTGACATGCTTTCAGGATTTGTCCTGTCAACAACAGCCTTAAGAGCGTCAATTTCTGCCTGCACTTTTTCTTTTTCTGAAGAGTCAATCTTGTCACCTACTTCATCAAGTGCTTTCTGTGTCTGGAACACAAGGCTGTCAGCGTCATTACGTGCATCAATGCCTTCCTTGCGCTTTTTGTCTTCTGCTTCAAACTGCGCTGCTTCCCTTACAGCCTTGTCAATTTCATCATCAGACATATTTGAGCCTGCTGTAATAGTAATATGCTGTTCTTTGCCTGTACCAAGGTCTTTAGCAGAAACATTTACAATACCATTTGCATCAATATCAAATGTAACCTCAATCTGTGGCACTCCACGCCTTGCTGGAGGAATACCATCAAGCCTGAACTGTCCAAGTGATTTGTTATCCCTTGCAAACTGGCGCTCACCCTGTAATACATTGATATCAACTGCACTCTGGTTATCAGCCGCTGTAGAGAATACCTGGCTCTTCTTTGTAGGGATTGTTGTATTCCTCTCAATAAGCCTTGTAGCAACGCCGCCCATTGTTTCAATTGAAAGTGAAAGTGGTGTTACATCAAGAAGCAGGATATCACCAGCACCCGCATCACCAGCAAGTTTTCCACCCTGGATAGATGCACCAAGTGCTACACATTCGTCAGGGTTAAGTGACTTATTAGGGTCGTGGCCTGTAAGCTGTTTAACCTTATCCTGTACTGCTGGTATACGTGTTGAACCACCTACAAGAAGTACCTTGCCAAGTTCTGAAGCTGTAAGACCTGCATCCTTTAAAGCGTTAGTTACAGGTGTTGCTGTCCTCTCTACAAGGTCATGTGTAAGTTCGTCAAACTTAGCACGTGTAAGGTTCATATCAAAATGCTTAGGGCCTTCTGGTGTAGCAGTAATAAATGGCAGGTTAATATTTGTTGTTGTAGCTGATGAAAGCTCTTTCTTAGCTTTTTCTGCTGCTTCATTAAGCCTCTGGAGTGCCATTTTGTCCTTTGAAAGGTCAACACCCTCTGCATTTTTAAACTCCTGTATCATATAGTCAGTAATCTTTTTATCAAAGTCATCACCACCAAGACGGTTATCACCTGATGTTGAAAGAACTTCAATTACGCCATCACCAATATCAATAATGGATACATCAAAAGTACCACCACCTAAATCGTATACCATTATTTTCTGTTCTTTCTCATTATCAAGGCCATAAGCAAGTGCTGCTGCTGTAGGCTCATTTATAATACGCTTAACGTCAAGGCCTGCAATCTTTCCAGCATCCTTTGTAGCCTGGCGCTGTGCATCATTAAAATAAGCAGGTACTGTAATAACAGCTTCTGTAACTTTTTCACCAAGGTAGCTCTCTGCATCTGCCTTTAACTTCTGGAGTATCATAGCTGAAATTTCCTGTGGTGAATATTTTTTATCATCAATGGATACCCTGTGGTCTGTACCCATATCCCTTTTAATTGAAGAGATTGTTTTATCTGCATTGGTTACTGCCTGGCGCTTTGCAGGCTCACCTACTAACCTTTCACCTGTCTTTGTAAATGCAACTACAGACGGTGTTGTCCTTGCACCTTCTGTATTAGCTACTACTACAGGTTTTCCACCTTCCATAACAGCTACACATGAATTTGTTGTACCTAAGTCAATACCAATAATTTTACTCATAATTAACCTCTTTTCTGCGCTGCTCATTGTGTATATAACAGGTCTGCTGCCAGGCAGCGCCCAGACACAAACCCGTTTAATAACTAATTAACTACTTTTACCATGCTGTGCCTTACCACACTGTCATTATACATATAGCCTTTAAGCATTTCCTCTGCAACTGTGCCACTTTCAAGCGAGTCGTCATCAACCGCCATAACAGCATTATGGATATTTGGGTCAAACTCTTTCCCAACTGCATCTATAGGCTTTACACCAAGTTCATCCAGTGCAGTAACAAGCTGTTTATAAACAAGCTCCACACCCTGTACAAAAGGTGTTTCCTTTTCCTCTGCTGGAACTCCTGCAAGGCCTCTTTCAAAATTATCTATAACTGGAAGTATTTTTTCTACAACACTCTTTGCACCAGTTTCAAACATCTGTGATTTTTCTTTAGCAGAACGTTTCCTGAAATTCTCAAACTCTGCAAGCTGCCTTACACGCTTATCCTCAAGCTCCGCAAGTTTTTCCTCAAGCTTCTCAATATTTTTGTCCTTTTTCCTGCCAAAACGCTTCTCTTTCTTTCCAGATGTACCAGCTTCCTCTTTACTGCCATCCTCCTGGCTGCTACATTCTTCATTGCCAGAAACCTCTTCTGCTGATGCACTTTCTTCTGGAATACTGTCTTCTTCCTGGAATACAGTTTCTGCATTGCCCTCAGCGTTTATGCTGGCACCATCACTATCCTGTCCTTCATCAAAAGCACTGCCGCTGCTTTCTTTCTGCTTAACTTCATTATCTAAACTATTTCCTGCTGCCACTGCATTTACCACCTCTCTTATTTGTACTGGTATCTGTCTGTAAAATACTAGTTAATGGATAGAAACTATCCATCTTTGAATATATCATCAAGCTGCACCATTAATGACTGCAGGGTGCTTACTACCTTATCGTAGTCCATACGCTTTGGCCCTACAATTCCAATTTTGCCATATACCCCTTCATGTATCCTGTATGTGGCAGTTACCATAGAGCAGTCCTTCATGCTTTCTACCTTTGTTTCATTGCCAATATAAACCTGTATATCATGTGTTTCACTTCCAGCATCTGTTGTTTCAAGCCAGTTATTAATAATCCTCTTCTCCTCAAATGCATTAAGAAGTTCTGTTGTTTCTGTCTTGCTGGAAAGTTCAGGGTACTTTAAGAAATTTGTAGCCCCGCTTGTATAAATCTCCAGGTCGTCATCTTCTATAAGTGCATTGCCAATAAGTTCCAGTACCGCATCAATAACACTTGCATGGCTTCCCGCCTGTTCTTTTATCTGCCTGATAATTGCAAGGTTCATTTCTGTAACATCCAGCCCGTTTAATGTTGTATTAAGTATAAAATTCAGTTTTACCACAAGTTCCTGTTCTACAGGCTCACTAACTTTTAACATCTGGTTTTTAACAACATTATTGTCAAGTACAATTACTGTAAGAAGGCTTTCTTCATCTACAGGCGTGATTTGTATAAATTTAACCTTCTTGGTCTTGTATCTTGGCCCTGATACCATAGTCGCATAATTTGTGTTGCTTGCAAGGTATTTTGCCACCTGCTTAAGCAGTACATCAATTTTGCCTGCTTTTTCCTCAAGCTGTTCCTTAAGGCTCTGGACTTCATTTGTCTTGTCATCCAGCATAGTATCAACATAGAGCCGATATGCTTTATCTGTTGGTATACGCCCTGCGGAAGTATGCGGCTGTATAATATACCCCATCTCCTCTAAATCGGACATTTCATTACGTATAGTTGCTGAACTTAAGTTTAAACCAGCGTCCTTTGAAATGGTTCTGGAACCAACAGGTTCTCCAGTTTCAAGATATGTGCGGATTACTGTCTGGAGAATTTTTATCTTTCTCTCACTTAACTCCAACGAACCACTCCCTTCTCTATCTTGTTAGCACTCTTTTTGATGGAGTGCTAACATCTATTTAGTAAGATATCACTCTTAATATTCCTTGTCAAGACATTTTTTAAATATTTTGGAAAAATTATTATATACATGCTTGTAAACATGCCAAAAAACAGCCTGTATATTATAGATTACATTCTGGTTTTATAAATTTCTGATGTTTTTACAGTTATGCAAATTATAAAGATTTCAATATTAAATAAGGATAACCCACATAATATGGATTATCCTCATTATTTTATAATATATTTATTAATATATATGCTTTTTAACCGCTAGTCTGTACCATTCCACTGGTATTTTCTTAATACCAGGCTGAAAACAATACATACAATAGTGCCTGCTACACCAAGTACACTAAAAAACATTGCTGCCCCTGCGCCCTTTCCAGTACCAAAAAACAACAGAAGAAGGCTGTCTGCTGTCTGTCTTTCCATTAGTGGCACGAATACTTTATCAGCAAAAAACCCGCCTGCCAGAAAACCAGCAGGTATGGTAAAAAACTGGAATGTATTACGGCAGGAATATACCCTTCCCTGCATCTCTGGAGGTATTGTACTACGGAAAACCACATCCATATTTGCATTCATAAAAGGCACTGGCAGCCATCCTGATACTGCTCCAATACACCATATAGCAGGAGTCTTGCCAAATGCAAGTAAAAAGTTCTCTGTACTCATTGATATCATTAATGCAATACATATTGCCTTAATACGGTTTCCTGGCGCTGGCAGGACAGTCACCAGTATACTTCCCATCAGTGTTGCAATCCCGGCACATGTATTAACCATGCCTAGTACCATGCTATCACCATTATATTTTGGCAAAAGCATAGCTGGCAGTACTGCATCATAAGCCGAAGCCACAAAATTTATACATGCCAGGAACATTATTAAAGTAAATACCAGCGGGTTTTGCTTCAGCCAGGCAATCCCCTTTCCAGCCGATGCCAGAAGAGTTTCATCCATATAGTTTGTATGCCTGTTCTCTGGAATATGTATAAACAGGCTTAATGACAGAAATGCAACTATAAAAGTTACCAGGTCAAAAACTATTACTATCCATACACCCTCAAAGGAAAATAATACTGTTGCAAGCACTGGTACAAGAATTGTATTTAATGACTGCGAAAAAGAACGCAAACCACTTGTTTTCTGGTAGTATTCTTTTGGTATTAATAAAGTTGCTGCTACTTCACTTGCTGGTTGCTGGACAGTATTCATTAACCCGTTTAATGCATTTAAAAAATATAAATGCCACTCACAAAGACTATCTGTCCTTATTAAAATAAAAATAATAACTGTGGTTACTGCTGCCATTAAATCACAGGCCAGCATAGTATACTTCTTATTCCATTTATCACTAAGAGCACCTGCAAAAATACTCATTATTACATATGGTGCATATGAACATACCGATAAAAGTGCTGTTTTTAAAGCTGAACCAGTTTGCAGATACAGCCATAACACTAAAGCATAGCTTGTCATACTGCTTCCAAGCGCTGAAAAAGACTGTGTACTCCATAACAATAAATAAGGTTTAAGTTGTTTATATTTAATTTTCATATCTGGCTTTGCCCCCTTTGGATATATTATTTAACCAAAATGCAAAGCCTGGGACGGTTATAATACTCCATGCAATGTCCTCAAGCCTTGCATGGAGCAAAAGCAATACATAATCTCATTGTAATACCCCTTTTTAATATTTAATACTATTACTGAAAAAAGATATTTTTATTATAACAGAAAATACATATATTTAAAATAGTATTTCTGGCAGAGTATGCGCCTGTTTCATAAAATTTTGTATAAGGTAATTTGCAGTTATCTGTTGTTGTTTTTGGCTGAGAGATGACGCAGGTTTTTCCAATGTCCAGTTAATATTCTTCCATTCCAGTGCACGCTTCCGCTACGTTAGCCCACGCAATGGCACATAAAATCTGAAAAAACCAGATTTAAATGCCAGCGGTGCTAAAGTGCACCTGTCATGGAAGAATATTTAGCCTGTGCATCGGAAAACCTGCTGTTTCCTGACAAAATTACAGAAAACATAACATCAAAACAAAATAAATAGTATAACTGGAAATTATGTTGTAAGGAACCACCCCCCATTTACAGTTATCAGGCTATTCTATGTTTATTGTAAATTTACGGTGACAAGTTTTGTGTGCCAGATGTTATCAATTGTTCTGTAAAAGTGACAATTGTTTAAATCCCGTCTTAAGTACAAAAAAGAAACGGCAGTTTCTTTTTTATATGGGGATTTTATATACTGTTACGTGAGTTGATGATAGCACAATGCCTCCAGCATACTTTTTTGTACAGAATATTGTGGTTCTGGCACAGAAACCGTCTGTCAATTTACATCAATACAGGATAACTGCAAATTATCTTATTATTTAGAGGTTTCCAATATAAAATTTGCAGTTATTTTATATTGGAAGGCAGACACAGGTGTTCTGGTGTTCCCATGACCGCTGTCACCCCCATGCTTATCTGCATATTTCTGTATTATATAATTCTTATCTGGCATACTTTAATATATTTTGTACATTTTTTCTTCTGGCAGTTCCGATGATATATCTGTTCCTTTCTCTTTTTTCCCTGCCAGCATTTTTACATAACCTGTAATGTCCTCTATGCTTGTAATCCAGTTATGTACATACTCATATAATGCACTGCCACGAAGCCCAAGCTGTACAGACCTGTAATTAAGAGGGTTTCCATATATATCCCTTTCGGGATCCCACTGGCACCGTATATCTGACTGCTTTACCTGCTGCTGCCATTCATTATAATCTGTACAGCCTGATTTATTAAAAGTGGACGCAACTGCATTATTCACAATATAATCAAATGCAGTCCTTTTAATGTCAATTGCAAGAACCCTTTCCTGGCCTGTTTTAGAAGCCCAGCCAGACCTGTACATCATCCATAGGAAGGATGGTTTAATCCATGACATCCTTCCCATTTTAAAGTGTGCCCCAAACGTCCCAAGCCTGGCAGCTTCCTCCGCAATTTTCACTGGAAATGCCTGGTAAACACGGACTGTACTGTCTGTAAAAAGAGCCCTTGTTTCCTGGCAGGCATTGTTTATAGTATTACTGGTATTGTTGCTTATATCTTTCATTTCTAATCCTTTCATGCCTTTTTCTGCCATTCTCCTTATGCTGGTAATTAAACCTCCGCCAGTCCTTTCTCTGCCTGGCACTGCCGGTTTCCATATCTTCATAAAAATAAGCTTCATATGGGCTGCCAGGCCTGTTGTGGCAATATGGGCAGCATGGGTCACCACATGGCTCATCCATCCATTTATTGCATGAAATACAAAACCTTGCATCATACCTTTCATATTCCCAGACTGTATCCTGCCCGCAAATTGGGCACTCCATGCCCACATCAAAACATAATTGTGTCCATTTAAATGCTTTTTTACGTGCTTTTAGATAATTTTTCCTGTTTTTCATTTTTAAACTGCTGCCTCCTTTAGTTATTCTGGCATAATTAGTTTTATTAAACCTTGAATAGCAGAAAATCCAGACCATCCCTGTCACTACATACAGATGGTCTGGAAATAATATTTACTAATGTATAAAAACTACATTTTCTTATAGAAAAATGACTTAAATGTTGAAAAACCTGACTCCACTGGTGATATTATCTGCTCTGTGCTTCCTACAAAAAGTATGCCATCCTTTTTAAGTGCAGCATTGAACTTTTTATATATTTCGCTTTTTGCTTCTTCTGTAAAATATATCATTACATTGCGGCATACTATCATATTGCAGCCTGTAGGGTATGTATCTTTTAAAAGGTTATGTTGTTTAAATTCTACACATTTCTTTACTTCATCGGAAATCTGGTAGCTTCTTGTGCCTGTTTTGGTAAAATACTTTGTAAGGTATTCCTTTGGAAGCCCTTTTAAACTTTTTTCATCATAAATACCAATCTGGGCTTTTTCAAGCACCTGCTTGTCAATATCTGTTGCAATAATTTTTATCCTGTTCATAGGAATAAACTTTGCAAGAAGCATAACAAGCGTATAAGGCTCATCACCTGTAGAACATGCAGCGCTCCATATTTTTACGTTGCTGCTGCCAAATTTTTCAAATAAATATGGAAACATTTCATTTTCCAGCAGCTTCCACTGTTCAGGGTTTCTGTAAAATTCTGAAACATTTATTGTAAGATATGCTACAAATTCATCAAGAAGTTCCTTGTCTTTTGAAATAGCATTTATATATTCATCATATGAAGTAATTTTCCTTTTAGAGATAAGAGAGTCTATACGCCTTTTCATCTGTCTCTCTTTATAGCAGCTTAAATCTATTTTGGTAAGCTGGTATACTTTAGTTTTAAACTTTTCATAATCACCCATTTTATATACCTCCCTGGATTTTATAAGGCAAAAAACGCCAACCCGTTCATTGTACGGATTGGCGAAAAAAGTTAATTACTCAGCTACATCTTCACCGGCAGGCTCTTCATCCGTCTGTGAATCGTTTAATAAAGCTTTAATACTTAAACTTATTTTATGGTCTTCCTTGTTAAAATCAACTACTTTAGCCTCAATTTCCTGGCCTGTCTTCAAAACATCTGATGGTTTGTCAACATGCTCTTTTGAAATCTGGGAAACGTGCAATAATGCGTCTACACCTGGCTCAAGTTCAATAAATGCACCAAAGTCAGCCATCCTTGCAACAGTTCCTTTAACAACTGAACCTACGCTATATTTTTCATCAGCATTTAACCAAGGGTTCTGGTCTTCAAATTTTAAGCTGAGTGCAATCTTTTCATCTTTTATATCTTTAATAAGAACCTTTGTCTTATCACCAACACTAAATACTTTCTTAGGGTTTTCAACACGTCCCCATGACATTTCTGAAATATGGAGAAGCCCGTCTGCACCACCTAAGTCAATAAATGCACCAAAGTCTGTAAGGTTCTTGACTGTACCTTCTACTGTATCGCCAACACTTATCCTTGCGAACAGTTCTTCCTGGAGCTTTTTCTTCTCTGCAACAAGAAGCTGCTTCCTGTCACCGATAATCCTTCTCTTCTTAGGATTGAATTCACTGATTACAAATTCAATCTCCTGTCCTGCATACTTGGAAAGGTCTTTCTCATAAGTATCTGATACAAGGCTTGCAGGGATAAATACCTTTGTTTCATCAACTACTACGCTTAAACCGCCTGCAAGTACGGCTGAAACTGGTGCTTTAAGCACTTCTTTGTTCTCAAATGCTTCCCTTATGCGTTCATTGCTCTTTTCCATCGCAAGGCGCTTGTATGTGAGGACAACCTGTCCTTCGCCGTCATTTACCTTAAGAACTTTAGCGTTCATTGTATCGCCTTCTTTTACTACTTCCCTAAGGTCGATACCTGACTGGTTACTGTATTCATTCCTGGTAATAATACCATCAGCTTTGTAACCAATGTTTAAAACGATTTCATCTTCCTTAACGCTGATAACTGTCCCTTCTACAATCTCTCCATTGTGGATTGTTACTAATGTTTCTTCCAATAACTGTTCAAATTCATTGTTCACTTCTGACATATGATTGAACCTCCTTAATTATATTATTTGGGGTTGATGCCCCAGCAGTAATACCCACGCTACGAAAAGATTGAAGTTTCTTCAAATCCAGGTCATCAAGTGTCTGTATAAAATATGTGTCCGGACATACTCCTTTGCATATTTCAAACAATTTCTGAGTGTTCGAACTATGTTTTCCACCTATTACTAACATCGCGTCGGATTGCCTCGCAATAGTACCCGCTTCTGTCTGACGCTCTTCGGTAGCGTTGCAAATTGTATTCATAACAAGTATATCATACCTCTTTTTTACTAAAATATCAACTATATCTTGAAATTTCTTGTAATTAAATGTCGTTTGTGAAACAAGACATAGCTTTTGTCCTTTATTATTGTTGTATTTCTCTGCCTCTTCCACACTTCCGATAATATCTGCCTGGTTGCCGCACCAGCCACATACACTCTGTACTTCTGGGTGTTTTGCATCACCTGTTACTATTATATGGTAACCTTCGCTGGATTTTTCCTCAACTATATGGTGTATTTTGGAAACAAAAGGACATGTTGCATCAGTTATATTTACTTTTTTTTCTTTAAGTTTCATTGCAGTTTCTTTGGATATGCCATGGGAGCGTATAATTACTGTTACATCCTCACCCTCTTCAATGCTGTCTATATCCTCTATAACTTTTACACCCCTGCGCTCTATATCAGATACCACCTGTTCATTGTGGATAAGCGGCCCTAATGTGTATACCCTGCCACCTTTAGCTGCTTCTTCATATGCCATATCTACTGCTCTTTTGACACCAAAGCAGAAACCAGCACTTTTTGCGGTTTTAACTTCCCTCATTATTGCCACCTCTCCTCTTTAACTCCAGCGGCACTATAGTATTTACATACACATATAAAACCTTCCTGGAGATAAATAATACAAGTTTTATTTTCCTGACTGGTATATTTTAACAACAGCAGATACAGCTTCTTCTATTGACATATCTGATGTATCAAGCAGTACAGCATCTTCTGCCTGCTTTAAAGGTGATGTTTCCCTTTCCATATCCTGTTTGTCCCTTTTAATTATATCCTGTTCCAGCACTTCTAAATCACAGGCAGTTCCCTGTGCTTCCTGTTCCTTATATCTCCGCCTTGCCCGTTCAGAAACACTTGCAGTAAGATAAATTTTAGTTTCTGCATCTGGGAGTACACATGTACCTATATCACGCCCATCCATTATTATATCCTCTGAAGCAGCAATATTTCTCTGGATATCAAGAAGTTTTGCCCTTACTGCTTTATATTTGGAAATATCTGATGTCATCATGCTTACTTGTTCTGTCCTTATAAAAGCATTGACATTTTCTCCATTTAATATAACTATCTGTTCCCCATTATCGTACTTTATAGAAACATTTATATCCTTACATGCCTCTGATACTGCTGTTTCATTATCACCACTAATGCCATTTCTTATAAAATAAAGAGCCATAGCCCTGTACATTGCGCCTGTATCAACATATATAAAACCAAGCTTTTCTGCTGCCATTCTTGCTATTGTGCTTTTACCTGCACCGGCCGGGCCGTCTATTGCTATATTATGCATAATTACCTCTTTCCTGCACAGTTTTTTGTGCATCTTTATGGTTTGTACCTGCACACTTTCCCTGTGTACCTTATAATCCTGTAGCGGATTTTCCTGCAAGAAATCCTGTTGACCATGCTATCTGAAGGTTGTACCCTCCTGTCATTGCATCAACGTCTATTACTTCACCTGCAAAATACATTCCCCTGACCTTTTTAGACTCCATTGTTGCAGGGCTGATTTCCTTAACCATAATCCCGCCTTTTGTAATAACAGCTTCATTATATCCACGAAGGCTTTCTGGTGTCATTACAAACTCTTTTAAAAGTTCTGTAAGGCCTGCCCTTTCCTGTTTTGTAACAGAATTAACCTTTTTATCTGGATTAATTCCTGAAAGTGCAACAATAACAGGGATAAGTTTTGATGGCAGAAGCCTTCCAAGGCTGTTTTTAAAAGAACTGTTCTTACATTCTGAAAAATCCCTTAATATTCTCTCATTTAGCTGCTGGTTTGTCAATGCAGGTTTTAAATCTATTATAAATTTCATGCCTGTTATGTCTTTTCCTGACATATAACAGCTCGATGTAAGGACTAACGGGCCGCTTATCCCAAAATGTGTAAAAAGCATTTCCCCCATTTCCTTGTATAAAACTTTCTTTCCATCTTTAAGGGTTAACTCTACATTACGAAGTGAAAGTCCCTGCAATTCCTTTGCAAAACTCTCCTTAATATTTACAGGTACAAGTGAAGGCGATGTCTTTTTAATACTATGTCCTGTATCTGTAGCAAATTTATACCCATCACCTGTAGAACCTGTAGACGGATAAGAAATACCACCTGTTGCTACTATAACAGCATCTGCTTTTATTGTTTCTGTCCCTTTTCTGCCACTTCCATCCAGGTATTTTATATCTATGCTTTTAAAAATGCCATCTTCCGTATTTATACCCTGTACTTCTGTATTATAGTAAATCTTAACTTTCCTTTTTTCAAGTGCACTTTTAAAAGTTCTAATAACATCAGATGATTTGCCAGAAGCTGGAAACACCCTGTTTCCACGCTCTGTCTGTATTTTTAAACCACTATTTTCCAGGAAATCCATTAATTCCTGGCTGTTTAGTGCAGAAAATGCACTATAAAGGAACTTGGGGTTTGATACAACGTGAAGAAGCAGGTTCTGTATATCACTGTTATTTGTGATATTGCACCTGCCTTTTCCTGTTATATAAAGCTTCTTGCCAAGTTTTTCATTCTTTTCAATAATAGTGACACTGGCACCAGCATCTGCCGCTGACACTGCTGCCATTATGCCAGCAGCACCGCCGCCAATAATAATAACTTTAGTTCTTTTTTCCAAATACTTTCCTCCATGTGCCATGCCTGACAAGCCAGCAACAACACTTTAATATTTAATTTTGTAATAGTTGCCCATATCTCCTTTGTCTGGACTTTCCCTAAATCCTAATTTTCTGGCTAAAACTTGTCTGGTTTTATTTTAAAGGTTTTGCAGGGTGCGTTTGCAAGCTGGATGGTTATGGTCTGTTACACAGTGTGTATATTGCCTGGCAATTTGCAAATGTGTTTTTATAAAGCGGCTGTTTGAAGCCGCTGGTGCT
>CAJTRU010000012.1 GCA_910579085.1 uncultured Lachnospiraceae bacterium
TCCCCATATGATTATAACAGTTTTTTTGCATTATGTCCAAAAGACTAATTGAAGTAATTTTTTAGAAAATACTTGAAAAAATGAAAACATTGTGGTACACTGTACAAGTACGTTGTTTTGTATTTTATACATACAGTGGTATTTTTATCTATATATTGGTTACACTGGAATGGAGGATATTTTTTATGATTAAGATGATTCATGGCATTATGTTAATTGTATACATTATTGTATCTGTTGCATTAGCTGTTATTGTACTTATGCAGGAAGGCAAGCAGGCAGGACTTACAGGGGCAATCAGCGGTGCTGCTGAAACTTACTGGGGTAAGAACAAGGGCCGTTCAATGGAAGGCGGGCTTGTGCTTGCAACTAGGATTCTTGCAGCAGTATTTATCGTGCTTTCATTGTTATTAAATCTTAGTATTTTTTCATAGACATTATAGCTTTTTATATTAGTTTTTTCAATATAAAAGTTATTGGTAATGTTACGAAAGCTTAGTGGTGCAGCGTATGGATATTACGTTGCACTTTTTTTACTATATAGAAGAAACTGTTCTGTTTAAAGGCAGTGCGCCAGCAGACAGAAAGCCAGCCATATTGCCGCTTTATGGCATTTGTAAATAAGCCTGGGCTTTATGTAAAGGCTAAAAATGGAAAACGGGGGAGGAATGGATATGACGAGAGAAGAACTGGATAGTAAAAAGAAACTTATTCTGGAGTTTGCTGCATCAAAGACATACAGGCCTATGACTGTTAAGGAAATGGGTGTTGTGCTACAGGTTCCTTCTAAACAGAAAAAAGATTTGAGGAAAGTGGTTGAGGAACTTTCGGGCGAAGGAAAACTCCAGGTTAACTCCAAAGGCAGGATTAAGCTTATGCCTGATAATATTAAAACTGGAAAGTATATGGGGACACAGAGGGACTTTGGCTTTGTCAGGATTGAGGGTGAGGAAGAAGACATTTATATTGCGGGGGGACACGCGAAAGGTGCAGTTGATGGTGATACGGTAAGGGTTGCTATTGAAGAAAAAAGGAATGGCAGGAAACGTGAAGGCACTGTAACTGAAATTGTGGAAAGAGGCAATGGTGTAATTGTAGGTACTTATTCTAAAAGTAAAAACTTTGGTTTTGTAATCGCAGATAACCAGAAATTTGGAAAAGACATTTATATTCCCAAAGCTTGTGGAAGGGGAGCAGTTACAGGGCATAAGGTAGTTGTTGAAATTACGGATTATGGAAGTGGTGACAGGAATCCTGAGGGGCGCGTTATTGAGATTATAGGACATATTAATGACCCTGGAGTTGATATAAAATCAATTATTAAAGCTTATGGGCTTCCAGAAGAATATCCAGAGGCTGTAATGGAACAGGTGGAGAAAACGGAAGATACAGTTAGTGAAGCAGAGAAAGAAGGCAGGACTGACTACAGGGATTTACAGACTGTTACAATAGATGGCGAGGATGCAAAAGACCTTGATGATGCCATTACATTATCAAAGGAAGGAAATATTTACAGGCTTGGAGTCCATATAGCAGATGTAAGTTATTATGTAAGAGAAAATTCACCTCTTGATAAAGAGGCGTTAAAACGTGGTACAAGTGTTTACCTTGTAGACAGGGTTATCCCTATGCTTCCGCATAAGCTTTCTAATGGTATATGTTCACTTAACCAGGGTGAAGACAGGCTTGCACTTTCATGTGTTATGGATATAAACCAGTCAGGGGAAATTATAAGCCATAAGATAGAAGAAAGTGTTATTAATGTAGACAGAAGGATGTCATATACTAGTGTAAATAAAATAATTGAACTGGATGATAAGGAAGAGCAGGAAAAATATAAGGAATTTATCCCTATGTTTGCCCTTATGTACGAGGTTGCTGCTATTTTAAGGAAAAGAAGGTTTAAACGAGGTTCAGTTGACTTTGATTTTCCAGAAAGCAAGATTATTCTTGATAGTAAGGGAAAGCCATTAGAAATAAAGGAATATGAAAGGAATAATGCACACAGGATTATAGAGGAATTTATGCTTGCTGCTAACCAGACTGTTGCAGAGGAATATTTCTGGCAGGAACTTCCTTTTGTGTACCGTGTACATGATACACCTGACAGTGAAAAAATATTGCAGCTTGGCATTTTTATAAATAATTTTGGCTATACATTAAAAACAGGGGCAAATGATGAAATACATCCAAAGGAAATCCAGAAACTTTTAAATAATGTAAAAGGGAAACCAGAGGAAGCATTAATTAGTAAACTTGCACTCCGCTCAATGAGACAGGCAAAATATGCTATAAACTGTGGCGGGCATTTTGGGCTGGCGATGAAGTATTACTGCCATTTTACTTCACCAATAAGGCGTTATCCTGATTTGCAGATACACCGCATTATTAAGGAAAATATACATGGCAGGCTTGAGGGTGGCAGGATTAGCCACTATAATAAAATACTTCCAGAAGTGGCAGAAGCATCAAGTATGCTGGAGAGGCGTGCAGATGATTCAGAGCGTGAGGTTGAAAAGCTTAAAAAAGCTGAGTATATGGAACAGTTTATTGGTGAAAGTTTTGAAGGCATGGTTTCAGGCGTCACATCATGGGGCATGTATGTAGAACTGCCTAATACTGTTGAAGGCATGGTCAAAGTTGCTGATATACCAGGGGATTATTATTATTTTGATGAAGAACATTATTGTATGACAGGTGAACATACAGGAAAGATTTATAAGCTTGGTGATAAAATAAAAGTTACAGTTGCCGCTGTTGACAGGATTATCAAAACAATTGATTTTATAATTGCAGAAGGTGAAGAAGAGGGCAGTGGAACAGCCCGCCTGGATAAAAAGAAGATAAAGAAAGCCAGAAAGGCTAACAGGGCAAAGGATAAAAATACGGACAGTACTGCCGCTAAGGAGCTTAAGGGTAAGGAATTAAAGAATAAAGAGCTGGCAATTAAGAAAGCTGCCAATAAGGAAAAAGCAGGACAAGAGAAAATATTAAAAATAAAAGAAACAAATACTAATGAAGATATGGAAATAAACCAGTTAGAGAAGGAAAAGAAATTTATTCCGCTGTTTGTGGCTGGAAAGGCAAAGAAACGTAAACATATATCTGGCGTAAGGAAAAAGAAAAAGCGTGGTAAAGGGCTTAAAACAATTTTTGCCAGCCCGCTTGATAAAAGCATGAGAAAGCTTATAAGGAAAAAGCCAGTTATAAACGTTTCTGATGCACCAAAGCATGCTGTAAGGATTAATACGGGAAATGTTATTAAAGATGCTGTAATAACAGGTATAAACAAGAGCAGTACCAGAAAACCTCCTAAGGCCCAAAACATAAAGAGAAGCGGCAAGGTGGCAAGCAGAAAGGCAGGCAGAAGACCTTTATATTCTGCAAAGAAAAAGGCTGTGCCAGGTAAAGTGCTTGTAAACAGAAGACGGATAATAGCATCAAAAAAGCGCAAAAGTTCCAATAATAATTAATACATTGAAAGGATATGGTTATTTGTAATATGGCAAAAGAAACCACTAAGTTAGTTGCGGGCAATAAAAAAGCATTCCATGAATATTTTATTGAAGAAAAATATGAGGCTGGAATTTCACTTGCTGGTACAGAGGTAAAGTCACTCCGTATGGGCAGATGCAGCATTAAAGAAGCTTTTATACGTCTGTACAGGGGTGAAATATATGTTTATAATATGCATATAAGCCCATATGAAAAGGGAAATATATTTAATAAAGACCCAATAAGGACAAGAAAACTTCTTCTGCACCGTCATGAAATACGTAAGATTGAAGGACAGATAACACAGAAAGGTTATACAATGGTTCCTTTAAATGTATATTTTAAAGGAAGTCTTGTAAAAGTTGAAATTGGACTTGCAAAAGGTAAAAAACTTTACGATAAAAGACAGGACATTGCTAAAAAAGACCAGCGCAGGGAAGCAGAAAGGAAGTTTAAAGTACAAAACCTTTATTAAATGCAGTTTAAATGGATAATTTGCAGTTATCTTGTGTTGGTGTGAAACGGACGGTTTCTGTGCCAGAGCCAGAATATTCCGTACAGGGGCACGCTACTATAAGCCGTTATTGTACAATGCCATTTAGTTAAGGGGATATGCTGGAATTTAACAATTATGGGATACGCTGGCAAATCCAAAGTGCCTTCCATGAACAAAGCACGCTTCCGCTTGGACTCGCACGCAATGGATGCATAAAGCCCTAAAGTACAGGGCTTAAGCACCAGCGGCTTCGTACAGCTTGTTCATGTAAGCACGTTTGGAATTTGCCAGCTAATCTAATCTTTGGCACTTTCCAAAAACATTTCCAGCAAAATCCTTAACTAAATGACATTGCGCTACGTGGTTAAAGTGCCCCTTTTACGGAATAATTCATGGCATCTGGCACGCAAAACCTGTCACCACAAATTTACAATAAAACACAGAATAACCAGATAACTGTAAATGGGGGTGGGTAATGATTTTGCTAGTCACTTATTATACAATGGAATAATTGCTGTTATATGTTGTATTAATATAAAAATAACATCATTGTACTTCCGTTCGTCTAAATCCTCTGTCCCACACCATAATTTCCAGTTATAGTATTTATTTTGCTTTTCTGTTGTGTTTTTTGTAGTTCTTATGGGTACAGCAGGTTCCTGGTGTTCCATCTAATATTATTCCATGACAGGGGCACTTCAGCACCGCCAGTGTTTGTATCCCGTTTTAAATATAAAAAAGGAACGGCAGTTTCTTTTTTATATTTAGGGATACTATGCACTGCTGCGTGGGCTGACGTAGCGGAAGCGTGCCCTGTAATGGAATGATTTAGTGGAACACTGAGAACCCTGCGTCCGTTTGCCAAAAAAGATAACTGGAAATTATCTTACACCTGCCAGATTTATTTTTGACAAATATCCATTTATGTGTTATAGTATAAAGACATATTATTTGTATATATTTTTAATAGTTGTTCCAGTGCCATTCCTGGAGATGGAACTGGGTTAAGCAGTAAACAAGGGGTTGTACTGGTTTCGACGGGTCTTTTGAAGATGGAGAAGCTGTCCGTAGCGGGCACTACGTTAAAAGTCCAACAAAAATATAAACGCTGAAGACAATTTAGCATTAGCTGCCTAAGCGCAGCTCACTGGCCTCCGCTTTCCGCGGCGGGGATAACCAGTGTCACCCCAGCGGAACACTCTGCTGCTAAAGCTTTGAAGCAGTAGAAAATTTATGAAGCTACTAAAGGGTAAAGCCTGCTAGTGGGCGTTGCCTGGAGGGAATGTCTAAACACTTGCTATGACAGTAGAAGTACATTGGATTGAGGTCCGGACAGGGGTTCGATTCCCCTCAGCTCCACTAATAAAAAGCCTGTAAATTCTATACTTACGGGCTTTTATTATTATTACACCATGCATTTGGGCTTATAGTAATGGTGCGTAACTACACAGGGGGTGTTTTATGTACATATCTTTATTGTTAAATTTTATTGTTCCATTTGTAATGGTTCTTACTGGAAGTATTATAAAAAAACATCCTAACCATAATATGCATAAACAAAACGGATATAGCAGCCCGGCTTCTATGAAATCACAGATGCACTGGGATTATGCACAGAGTATTGCTCCTGGTATTTTTATTTCACTGGGGAAATACCTGTTTTTAGCTGAAGTCCTGTTAAATATTATTTTTATTATACTAAGGGTTTCTGTCCATATGTCAGTTTTAATAGGTGAGGGTGCAGGGATTGTATTTTTATTCCTTGGTTTTTATTATACGGATTTAAAAATTAATGAAAAATTTCCAGACCAGTAAAAATAAATATTAAAGGCTGGTAACTTAAATATTAAAGATAAGTAACCTGGTTATAAGAAATATTATGTATTTTTGCTGGAAATATTTTTTCTTGAACAATTAGCATAAACAGAGTATACTGTTTATAAATAACAATGAAACAATACAGTCTTAGCAGAAGCAGAAAAGGAGATATGCGGATGGGCAATATATATCTGCCAAAGCTGGTCAGCCAGAAGTACGATGAAACAATGGATTACCATATTACAATGTATGATAACCTGCCATATAGAAGGGATTCGGATTTCTGTGGAATACAGCAGGTTGCATTATACAGCGGGCATATAATTAAGTATTATCTCTGCCTTAACCATAAGGATGCCTATGAGGTAGGCAACCGTGATGATGAGATAGAGGAGATACTGGCAATGGCACAGATAAATGAAGCAAAAAGGGCTGCTGCCCCTGCCAGGAAGCCAGCTAGCAGGAAGCATGAAGAAGCTGGTATTACACAGGAACAGATAAAGACTCTTTTACAGGATAAGGATATTCCTGTTGACAGTGATGATAATTTAGCCCCTGAAAATTCTGTCAACGCATTTGAAGGGGTTGAGGACTGGTAGTACTTTAAAAACGGACATTGAAGAAGCGGGATGGTGTTCCCGCTTTTTTGTTTTTTAGATTTTTACTTTTTTAGTTTAAATAGTAGTATTCTTACTGGGTACTGTCTGTAATATATTAATAAATACAGGTTTTTTATTAAAAATTCCGGCAAAATGTTTATTTGACTTTTTAATTGTGTATGATATAATCATTGGAAGTAATAAATAAGCCTGCTGGCTGTATCAGGGCAAAGTAAAGAGAACTAGGATTGATGTAATGGAGAGAATATGGATATAAAAAAGTATATTAGGAATTTCATGGATTACAAATATTTATTATTTGAATTAGTTAAGAAAAATATAAAATTAAAATACCGCCGTTCGTATCTTGGAATTTTATGGACGCTTGTTGAACCGTTACTTAATATGTTCGTGCTTACTATAGTATTTGGGACATTATTTGGGCGTGATGACAGGACTTTTCCAGTTTTTATACTTTCTGGACGCCTTTTGTTTTCATTTTTTTCATCATCAACAAAAGCAGGCCTTAAAGCAATCAGTGGCAATGCAGCAATGATTAAAAAGGTATATGTGCCTAAATATATATATGTGGTTTCGGCAATTATTTCTAATTTTATAACGTTCCTTATATCGCTTATTGTACTTGTGGGTGTTGGGGCAGTTTTAAAAGTAAAACCTACAATATACCTTTTACAGGCAGTTGTACCTATAATTATACTTTTGGTTATGTCAGTTGGAATAGGGCTGCTGCTCGCAACCCTTGATGTATTTTTCAGGGATATAGAATATATATGGTCAGTGGCTACAACACTTATAATGTATGCATCAGCAATATTTTATTCAATAGACAGGGTTGCCAGTACTGGCAATGAATGGATATTTGAAATTAACCCTGTATATATGTGTATAGCAAATTTCCGTAATGCTGTATTATATGGGCAGCCAATGAATATGGTATATTTTGCCAGGTCATCAATAATAGCAGTTGTGCTGCTTGTAACAGGGATTATAATGTTTTATAAGAACCAGGATAAATTTATTCTGCATGTTTAGAATAAAATACAAGGGTAATATTTGCATTACAGGGCTTTATGTGGCAGGCTGTTATAATAGTTCAGGAGGCTGTTTTGAAAGAGAATGTAGCGATTAGTGTAAAAGAAGCAGGCATGCGTTTTAATTTAAACCAGGAACATGTGGATAATCTTAAAGAATATTTCATAAAAATATTAAAGAGGGATTTAAAATATAACGAATTCTGGGCACTTAAAGATGTAAGCTTTGAAGTGAAAAAAGGTGAAAGGCTTGGTGTCCTCGGGCTTAATGGTTCGGGCAAAAGTACGCTGCTTAAGGTAGTGTCCGGGGTTTTAAAACCATCCACAGGAAAAGTCCAGACAAGGGGCGTTGTTGCGCCGCTTCTCGAACTTGGCGCAGGGTTCAGCCCGCAGTATACAGGCAGGGAGAATATTTATTTATATGGTGCAGTTCTTGGATATAATAAAAGTTTCCTTGATGATAAATTTGATGAAATAGTAGATTTTTCGGGTCTTGGTGAATTTATAGAAGTACCTGTTAAAAATTATTCATCAGGAATGAAATCAAGGCTTGGTTTTTCTATTGCAACAATAGTTGAACCAGATATACTTATTCTTGATGAGGTTCTGTCAGTTGGTGATAAAAAGTTCCGTTCAAAATGTGAAAAGAAGATAATGAGCATGTTTGACAGGGGGGTAACAGTGCTTTTTGTGTCCCATTCCCTGGAACAGGTGCAGAGGCTTTGTGACAAGGCTATTATACTTGACAGTGGCAGGCTTGTTGCACATGGGCCTGTTGAAAAAGTTGCAAGGGTGTATAAAAGCATGACAGGTTAAGTATACCAGGACAGAATTGTATTTTGCCAGCAGAACTGTAATGTATGCTGTCACAAGGATACAGGGGCGTTCTTGTATATAATACCTGGGTTTTATGCCATATTCACAAAATTTTAAGAATATTCCAGCTATTTAGTACTTTTATTTTTTATTATAAGTGGTATAATTACCGTTGAAATTGAGGGCAGCTTTTTACAGAAATGAGGTGGCATATGCTTGATAGGAATAAGAGTACAGGAATAATTAAACATATTGCATTTTATATTATTGTGCCTGTAATTCTTGGGCTTGTAATTGAGTCGCTTAACCGTAAATCGTTAATTGCAGGTGTGGAATATATGGTGGGAAGCCCTTTATTATTTTGTTTTAATACGTTAATAATACTTCTTACACTTTCATTTGCATTGTTTTTTAAAAGGGAAATATTTGTATTTGTTTCTGTTTCAGCAGTATGGCTTTTATTTGGGATAGCTAATTTTATAATACTGCATTTCAGGGTTACTCCGTTTTCGGCAGTAGATTTTACACTTATAAAAAGTGCAATAAGCGTGTCAGGGCATTATTTCAGTATGCTTAATATTGCAATGGTAGTTGTTGCACTATTCCTTATAGCTTTCTGCCTGGCATGTCTTTACAGGAAAGCACCTTACCATAGACACAGGAATGGCAAAAATATTATTATTTCGTTTGTTTCAGTAACTGTTATTACAATAGTTATTATGTTTATAAAGAGTTCCAGCAGTTCTGTGCAGGCACTGTCAACTAATTATACAAATATATCAGAAGCATATGAGAATTACGGCTTTGTATACTGCTTTGCAAACAGCCTGATTGACACAGGGATAGCAAAGCCGGAAAATTATAGTGAAGAGGCAGTGCAGTCTGTAACAGGCAGGCTGGAAGATAAAGAAAGCACAGTATCGGACAATGGGAAGCCAAATATTATATTTATACAGCTTGAGTCATTTTTTGATGTTGATTATGTAAAGGGTTTAAAGTATAAAAAAGACCCGCTGCCAGTGTTCCACTTGCTCCAGGAAAATTATACAAGTGGTATGCTTACAGTGCCAACTGTAGGGGCAGGCACTGTAAATACTGAGTTTGAAGTGCTTACAGGTATCAGGCAGCATGATTTTGGTGTATGTGAATACCCATATAAAACTATTTTAAAAAGTGTGGCATCAGAGAGTATCTGCCATGACCTTGCAAAGCTAGGCTATAAAAGCCACAGTGTCCATAACAATGATGCAACATTCTATGGAAGGAATATAGTATTTTCAAGCCTTGGCTTTGATACATTTACCTCGGTGGAATATATGAATGGCATTACTGAAAACGATAATGGCTGGGCGAATGATGATATTCTTGTGGATGAAATTATAAAGACATTAAATTCTACAAAGGGCGCAGACTTCACATTTGGAATTACAGTACAGAGCCACGGTAAATATGATGTTGCAACAGATAAAAAATACCCGCTGGAAATTTCTGGTGCACCAGAAGGCATGGAAGAACAGTATACTTATTATGTCAACCAGATTGCTGAAGTGGACCAGATGATAGGAGACCTTATAGGAAAGCTTTCAAAGCGTGATGAAAAGACTTTGCTTGTGCTTTATGGTGACCATCTCCCAAGCCTGGAAATTTCTACAGATGAACTGGAAAATGGTGATTTATACCAGACACAGTATGTTACATGGAATAATTACGGGCTGGATAAAAAAGACCAGGATTTAACTTCATACCAGCTTTATCCATATATATTAGGCCAGGCAGGAATACATGAAGGGCTTATTACAAAATACCACCAGCAGAGCGACTGGCAGGCAGAGGGGTATACAGAGGGTCTCACAATGCTTTCATATGACCTGCTGTATGGTGAAAATTATGCATATAATGGAATTAACCCGTTTAATAACTCTGATTTGAAGATGGGCACAGATAAAATATCTGTTACAGATGTTAAGAAGATACCAGGAATTACAGATGGTGAGGAAACATATCTGGTTACAGGCACAGGATTTACTCCATATGCACAGGTGTATTTTGATGGCAGCCACCTGGACACAGAGTGGATTGACAGCAGCCACCTGAAAATAACTGAAAGCCTGGATTTTGAGCCAGATAATGAAGAAGAGGAAACAGAAAATATTACAGATGAAGAAGATGGGGAAAACCAGGAACAAACAGAAGATACTGATATTGATGAAACAGACGCATTTACTATAAAGATACTTGATGATGATGGTGTTATATTAAGCACAAGCCAGCCATTATTGTACAAGGAAACATCACTGCCAGTTAATAATATTACAGACTGGTATTAATCTATACAGGAATTATAACATAAAAGTCATATTTTGTCGTAAGACAGAGTATGACTTTTATTTTTATATACTTTAGTTTGACATTATTCGTGAAGGATATTATGTATACTTCATATATAGCAAATATACCGCCAATTGGTATTCCTGAAACTGTCTGGCCAGAGCCCGGGGAAAGAAGGCATAAGCATGGCAGTCTGTTTTTATGCAGATTTATATTGGATTTTAAATTTTATCATGAATTTATTTCTGTTGTATATAACAGCCTGGTGGCTGAATGAGCCTGCCAGTGTTAAAAGGTGGGTAGTTTCGTCTGCTGTATGTGCAGCATTTCCAGTAGTTAATACAATTGCAAGCCAGAGCGGGGTTAAAGTGCCACAGGTTTTAACAGCCGTCCTGGAACTTGCCCTGCTTGTATTCTGGGCATATAGACCAGCAGGCATAAGGCAGTTTTTAAAACAGCTTGCAAATTTTATATTAGTATCAGCATTTACAGCCGGAATGTTGTTTATGCTGAAAGGAATATTTTCAAGGGGAGGGAAAGACAGCCAGAAGTTTTCACTGCTGTTTCTGCTGGTTTCAGTTTTTATGTTGTATATATTATTCCGCTTTTTAAGGACAGCAATAGCAAAACAGGAATTAAGGCGGAAAAGTGTGGTAAATGTTACTCTTGTACATAATGGCAGGGAACAGGTGGTTAAGGCTTTATTTGATACAGGAAACCATCTTATAAGCCCATATACAGGTGAACCGGTATTTATAATATCAAAGGAACTGTCAGAAAGCATGGGGCTTAAAAAGGACTTAAAACCGCTTTTGATACCATACAATTCCATAGGCGGAAGAGGGCTTTTAGAAGCATACAGGCTTGAGCTGGCGCAGTTCCAGGATGGGAGTACCAGAAAAAATTTCCTGGCAGCGGTAAGTGACAATATTTGCACAGATAAAGAAATACAGATGATTTTAAATAATCAGTCTATGGCAGAAGGAGGACACAATGCTTAAGATATCAATGTCAAATAGGTTTCAGTTCAGGATGATGCCGGAATTCAGAGGGCTTTTGTGGCCGCAGAAAGGCGGGGACATACATTACATAGGGGGAGCAGAGATACTTCCGGCGCCGTTTACAATAGATGAGGAAAAGAAAATACTTGATAAACTTGGCGGTTCAGAAGACCAGGCGGCGAGGAGCTGCCTTATAGAGCATAACCTGCGCCTTGTTGTATATATAGCTAAGAAGTTTGACAATACAGGAGTAGGCGTTGAAGACCTTATTTCTATAGGCACGATAGGGCTTATTAAGGCTATTAACACATTTAACCCGTTAAAAAATATAAAGCTTGCAACATATGCTTCAAGATGTATTGAAAATGAAATCTTAATGTATTTAAGACGTAATAATAAAGTGAAACTTGAAGTATCAATAGATGAACCGCTTAATGTTGACTGGGATGGCAATGAGCTTCTGCTTTCAGATATACTTGGGACAGATGAGAATGTTATTTCAAAAAACCTTGAGGATGAAGTTGACAGGAGGCTTCTTAGAATGGCGCTTGATAAGCTTAGTGAGCGTGAAAGGGTAATAATTGAAATGAGGTTCGGCATTAACACAAATGATGGCAAAGAGCGCACCCAGAAAGAGGTTGCGGATATTATGGGCATTTCCCAGTCTTATATTTCAAGGCTTGAGAAAAAGATTATGAAAAGACTTAAAAAGGAGATTATGAAAATGGAATAAGATTGGACTAAATGGTAAATCCTACTTTATAAGACCTAAAAATGTATTCGTCACAGTGTGGAGGATAAAAATGGCAATGTATAAAGTAGAAATCTGTGGTGTAAACACAGCAAAATTACCACTTCTTACAGATGAAGAAAAGAAGGAGCTTTTTACTAAAATACAGAAAGGTGATAAAAAGGCAAGGGAGAAGTTTATTAAGGGTAATTTAAGGCTTGTCTTAAGTATAATACAGAGATTTTCAAGTTCAGGTGAAAATATTGATGATTTATTCCAGATAGGCTGTATAGGGCTTATGAAGGCAATAGACCATTTTGATGTAACATTAAATGTTAAATTTTCTACTTATGCTGTACCAATGATAATTGGGGAGATAAGGCGCTACCTGCGTGACAATAACAGCATACGGGTAAGCCGTTCTATACGTGATACAGCATATAAGGCTATTTATACTAAGGAACTGATGATGAAAGATAGTGATAAAGAGCCTACAGTTGAAGAGATTGCGGCTAAACTGGAACTTGCACCAGAGGATATAGTATTTGCGCTTGATGCAATACAAAGCCCTGTATCATTGTATGAACCAGTATATGCCGAAAGTGGCGACACGCTTTATATTATGGACCAGATAAGTGATAAAAAAAACAAAGAGGATAACTGGATAGAGGAGATATCATTAAAAGCAGCGATTGACCATCTTTCCGACAGGGAACATAAGATTATTAATATGAGGTATTTTGAGGGCAAGACGCAGATGGAGGTGGCAGAGGAAATAAATATTTCACAGGCGCAGGTAAGCCGCCTGGAGAAAAAAGCTTTACGTTCAATGAAGAATTATTTAAGGTAAATGCACATATACCTTGTAGTAAGGATTATCTCTGGCATATGGAGGAACGGATGCGGGTATGTGAGCTTCGTGAGAAGGAAGTAATTAATGTTTGTGACGGGGAAAGGCTTGGAAATGTATGTGATGTTGATTTCGACGTAAAAACAGGGCGGATACTGAGTCTTATAATTCCAGGCCCGTGCAAAGTCTTTGGTATACTTGGACGTGATTATGAGTATATAATACCATATGAATGTGTTAAGAGGATAGGGACAGATGTTATACTTGTAGATGTTGATATTGAAAAATGCAGGCAGAAGTGTAAATTTGATTAAAGTTGCAAAGAGGGTATGAATAGGTTATTATTAATATATTCAGGAATATTACAAGAATATTTTTAATAATTATGAAAGGTGGTACAAAGCTATGAAATGTCCTTTTTGCGGAGCAGATGATACAAGGGTTATTGATTCCCGTCCAGCAGATGATAATACATCTATAAGGCGCAGGCGGCAGTGTGATGTATGCCAGAAGCGTTTTACAACATATGAAAAAGTGGAAGAAATTCCTTTGATGGTAATTAAAAAAGATTTACAGCGCCAGCCTTATGAAAGAAAAAAACTTGCAGAGGGTGTTGTGCGTTCATGCCATAAAAGGCAGGTAACAGCAGATGAAATGGAAGCGCTTGTGGATAAGGTAGAAGCGGATATATTTGCAAAAGAGAAAAAAGAAATAGCGAGCAGCTATATAGGGGAACTGGTAATGAATGAGCTTAAAAACCTTGATGCAGTTGCATATGTGCGGTTTGCATCTATATACAGGCAGTTTAAAGATGTGGATACATTTATGGAAGAAATCAAGAAAATAATTGATAAGCAGTAACATTGCTTTAAAAAATACAATACCAGGCCTGTGTATTTATGGGCCTGGTATTTTTGGTGTTTGTCTTGTTACCAGAAACCCATAATAAAACACAAAGCAAACTGCAAAAACTTCTTTCTGTATGCTGGCAAAATTCCAGAAAAATACTTGTTAACTGGAAGTTATGTGGTATATTTCTGTATTAGCAGATATACAACAGTTACTATTATACTGTCTGACAAGTGGCTGGCAGAATAATCCCCATCACCCCAAATTTACAGTTATCTTATACCATATGTTTTATTACAGGTTTATGATGGCAGGTTTCCAGTGCACATATGCCAGCAATATTCCATAAAAGGGGTACTCCAGGTCCGCCGGCATTTAAGCTATATCTTTAATGTTACGAAAGAAACGCCAGTTTATTTTGGAACATTAAAGATATAGCTTTATGTGCCGCTGCGTGGCCTGTCGTAGCGGAAGCGTACCCCGTTTATGGAATATTCTGGCTTTGGCACTGGAAACCGTCCGTCCACTAACAAAAGATAACTGGAAACATTTTGTCCGTAAAAACAAAAAGCTGGTATTATATGGAATTACAACTAAAAGTATTGATTAAATTATACATATGTGATATTATAACCAGAGGGGAAGCAGCCTGTTGTGTAAGTGGAAAGGAATTTTATGTACAGTGAAGCTTATTCAGCTATGGTACAGGGCATTGAAGGCAGGATTATCCAGGCGGAAGCAGATATTTCTGACGGACTGCCCTGTTTTATGCTTGTCGGGTATCTGGCATCTGAGGTAAAGGAAGCCAGGGAACGTGTCCGTATTGCATTAAAGAACAGTGGTCTGAGGATACCACCTAAAAAAATTACTGTTAATTTATCACCTGCTGGCATATATAAATATGGTACAGGTTATGATTTTGTAATTGCTGTTGCAATACTTTCTGCATTAGGCATAGTTAATAAAAAGCATCTTGGCAGCACAATCCTTATAGGGGAATTAAGCCTTGATGGCAGTTCTAAAGCTGTTAAAGGGGTTCTTCCAATGGTATATACTGCTTATGGGCATGGCATAAAATATGTTATAGTACCAAAGCAGAACACCAGGGAGGCTATGTTTGTAAAAGGGATTTTAATTATAGGTGTGGAAAGCCTTAGTGATATAATAGATGTGTTAAATAGTGAAGAACCATCAGAGTTTGCGTGTAAAAGTACAGGCCTGGAGGAAAGTATAAATAATGGCCTGGAGGATATATATGGGAAAATACCTGGTTTTGAAGATATAAGCGGGCAGGATATGGCATGCAGGGCAGCAGAGGTTGCAGTTTCAGGTATGCATAACCTGCTTATGATAGGCGCGCCAGGGACTGGCAAGACCATGATTGCAAGAAGGATTGCAGGAATAATGCCAAAGCCCTGCTTTGATGAATGTATGGAGATTTCAAAGGTATATAGTGTTGCAGGGCTTCTTGCCAGTGATAATCCTGTTATATGTTACAGGCCCTTCAGGACACCACACCATACAATTACGCAGACTGCTCTTTCTGGAGGCGGGAGGTATCCAAAGCCAGGGGAAGTGAGCCTCGCATCAGGGGGTGTGCTGTTCCTGGACGAGCTTCCAGAATTTAAAAGACAGGCGTTAGAGGTGCTAAGACAGCCACTTGAAGATGGCTATGTAAATGTATCAAGGCTTGACGGGAGCTGCCGCTATCCTGCAAGGTTTATGCTTGTAGCAGCAATGAACCCATGCAGGTGCGGTTACTTTCCAGACCGCAGGAAGTGTACATGTACTCCTCTGCAAGTTAAAAGTTATCTTGGAAAGATAAGCACACCATTACTGGACAGAATAGATATTTGTGCAGAAACAGTCCCGCTCAGGATGGATGAATTAAATACATATGTAAAAAGAAGAAAGGAAACATCGCAGGAAATAAGGGAACGTGTAGCCAGGGCGCATAAAATACAGTATAAAAGGTATAAAAATGAAAATTTCAGTTTTAACTCATACCTTACCCCTTCCAACATTAGAAAATATTGTGAACTGTCCCCAGAAGCAAAAGATTACCTTGAATATATATTAAATGGCATGTCTTTTAGTGCAAGGGCATACCATAAAATAATAAAGGCGGGCCGTACAATTGCCGATATGGAACAGAGCAGCCATATAGAGAAGCCACATATTGCAGAAGCAATTTGTTACAGAAGCATTAATGATAAATACTGGAGGGAAGGGAGGGAATAATGGTGGAAATGGAACATATACATTATGTGTACTGGCTGTCATGTTTAAGGGGCATAGGAAAGGTGAAGAGGAACAGCCTGCTTGGATTTATGGGAAGTGAAGAAGAGATATTTAATGCTTCAGGGGAAATGCTTTCCAAGGCAGACAGAATAACTGGAAAAGATATTTATAATATAATGGAGGAAAGGGACGAGGCAAAAGTCATGGAAGATTATGCCATTATGGAGTCTAAAGGCATAAAATTCACATATAAAGGGCATTATACATATCCTGGCAGGCTTGAGGGGTTATATGATGCACCATACAGCCTGTTTTATAAAGGGGTTCTGCCAGATAACAGTAAGAAATGTGTAGCAGTTGTTGGTGCAAGGAATGTGTCATACCAGGGAAGTGTGGTTGCCAGCAGAATGGGAAGACAGCTTGCAGAAAACGGAATACAGGTTGTAAGCGGGCTTGCGAGGGGCGTTGACGTCTGTGCGCAGAGAGGGACATTGCAAATATCTGGAGGAAGGACATTTGCAGTAATGGGATGTGGTGCAGATATATGCTACCCAAGGCAGAATATAGAAGAATATATGCTTATACAAAAGAGTGGCGGCATAATTTCGGAATATCCGCCAGGAATGCCGCCTGTTGCAGGCAATTTTCCTATGCGCAACAGGATAATCAGCGGGCTTTCTGATGGCATACTTGTAATTGAGGCAGGGGAAAAAAGTGGTTCTCTTATAACAGCAGAGGCAGGTATAGAACAAGGAAAAGATATTTTTGTTGTACCTGGGGAGATAGGCAATAAGTTATATTATGGAAGCAATGAGCTTATAAAAAATGGTGCGGCACTTGTTACGAATGTAAGAGATATAATGGACGCACTTGGTATGTTCTACGATTGTAGTACAGAGGGCAGGAAGAAAAAAATTGATGTTGTGCTTGAAAGGACAGAAAAAATAGTGTATGCTAGTTTAAGTCTGGAACCTGCCCATATATCAGAAATAGCTTTAAAAACCGGACTGGGTATACAACATACGATGGAAATACTCACAGGGCTTGAATTAAAGCATGTTGCAGTTATGGCAGGTAATAATTATTTTGCATTAAAGATATAAGATAAGAGAAAAGCTGCTTCTTGTTAATAATAAACAGCCAGGGACAGCAGCATTATGTATTACCAGATTGAAAGGAAGGAAGCAGTAATGGCAAAGAATCTTGTAATTGTAGAGTCACCATCTAAGGCAACTACTATTAAAAAGTTTTTAGGAAGTTCTTATGAAGTGGTTGCATCTAATGGGCATGTAAGGGATTTGCCAAAAAGCCAGCTGGGTATTGATATTGAAAACGGGTTTGAACCTAAATATATTACAATACGTGGCAAAGGCGGGCTTCTTGCAACACTCCGCAAGAAAGTAAAGAAAGCAGATAAAATATATCTCGCAACTGACCCTGACCGAGAGGGTGAAGCGATATCATGGCATTTGTCCAAAGCGCTTAAGCTTGAAGATAAAAATACAAGCCGTATAACATTTAATGAAATAACAAAAAATGCAGTAAAACAGTCAATTAAAAACGCCAGGACAATAGATATGGACCTTGTGGATGCGCAACAGGCAAGAAGAGTGCTTGACAGGATGGTTGGCTACCAGATAAGCCCGGTATTATGGGCAAAGGTTAAAAGAGGGCTGAGCGCAGGGCGTGTACAGTCTGTTGCACTAAGGATAATAGCTGACAGGGAAGAGGAAATAAATGCATTTATTCCAAGGGAATACTGGACACTGTCAGGGGAATTTACGCCAGAAGGGGACAAAAAGCCTGTTATAGCAGATTTTTATGGTACTATTGATAAAAAAACAAGCATAGACTCAGAAAGCCAGATGGAGGAGATAATATCTGAAATAAAACAGTCAGAATTCAGGGTGTCTGATATAAAAGTTTCAGGACGCAGTAAAAAACCTCCTATGCCATTTACAACAAGTACATTACAGCAGGAAGCGGCAAAGACGCTGAATTTTTCAACACAAAAGACAATGCGGCTTGCCCAGGGGTTATATGAAGGCATGGAAGTTAAGGGGCATGGGACTATAGGCCTTATAACATACCTGCGTACAGATTCAACACGTATTTCTGATGAAGCGCAGCAGTCTGCTGCAAAGTATATAGAAGAAAACTATGGAAAAGAATATATTGCAAGTGGTACATCTAAGAAAAAAGAAAAAAAGAAAATCCAGGATGCACATGAGGCGATAAGGCCTGCCTATATTGATTTAACACCAGCACAGGTGAAAGATTCTGTATCAAGGGATTATTTCAGGCTTTACCAGCTTATATGGAAAAGGTTTATGGCAAGCCAGATGGCAGCAGCAAAGTATGAAACTACATCTGTAAAAATTGACTCAGACAAGTACAGGTTTACAACTGCCTCTTCCAAAGTGGTATTCCAGGGATATCTTAATGTATACCAGACGGATGAGGATAAAGTTGAGAAAAAAGTTTTCCCAAAACATCTTGTTAAGGGTGTTGCCATGAAAGCAGGGGAGTTTGAGAAAAAGCAGCATTTTACACAGCCGCCTGCACATTTTACAGAAGCGGCGTTAGTAAAGACCCTGGAAGAACTTGGAATAGGAAGGCCAAGCACATATGCACCTACAATCTCCACAATAATTAACAGGCGTTATGTAGCTAAAGAACAGAAAAACCTGTATATAACAGAGCTTGGGGAAGTAGTCAACAGCATAATGAAAAAATCGTTTGCAAGTATTGTTGATGTAAACTTTACAGCATATATGGAAGGGCTTCTGGACAGGGTTGAGGATGGTTCTGTCCGCTGGAAGACAGTTGTGGAGAATTTTTATCCTGATTTACATGAAGCAGTTTCAATTGCAGAAAAAGAGCTTGAAGAGATTAAAATTGAAGATGAAGTTACGGATGTAATATGCGAAGAATGTGGCAGGAATATGGTTGTTAAATTCGGGCCACATGGAAAATTCCTTGCATGTCCTGGATTTCCAGACTGCCGTAATACAAAACCATATTTTGAAAAGGCAGGTGTCCCATGTCCAAAATGCGGGCAGGATATAGTTATAAAGAAGACCAAAAAAGGCAGACGTTACTTTGGGTGCCTGGCTTATCCTGACTGTGATTTTATGTCATGGCAGAAACCGTCTGACAAGAAATGCCCTGGATGCGGAGGGCCAATGGTTGAAAAAGGAAATAAAATTGTATGCATGGATAACCAGTGTGGTTATGTAAAAGTTAAGACAGCAGATGCAAAGGAAGATTAAAAAGCGTGGCATGGGGATTTAATGTACATTAGGTAATGCAGGCAGGTTTGTGTATCCTGTCTTGCCTTGGTAAGGCATATCTTGTACAATAATTGTAAGAATAGGAATAATGGAGAAAGACAATGAGCCTGGAACTACTAGATAAAACTAGGAAAATAAACCGACTGCTTACAGAGCGGGAAACAGAAAAAGTAAATTTTACTGAATTCTGTAACGTGTTGTCACTTGCGCTTGAATCAAGTGTGCTTCTTGCAAGCCGTAAGGGCAAAGTTCTTGGTATGAAGGAAAGGAAAGGGACAGATACTATACCACAGCTTAGTGGTATAAAGCTCGGAAATTATTTAGATAATGCATTGCAGGAGAGGTTTATGAATATACTCTCCATAAAAGAAAATGTGAACTTGTCTGTTATGGGGCTTGACTGGGAGGATGCAGGTGAATGCCAGGCTATGGCAGCACCTGTAATAATGTCGGGCAAAAGGCTTGGAACTCTGTTTATATACAGATATGGGCAGCAGTTCACAATAGATGATATAATACTTGCAGAGTATGGAACAACTGTAATAGGCCTTGCAATGCAGAGTGCTGAATCTGAGGAGTTTTCAGAGGAACACCGTAAAGAAATGGATATTAAAGCTGCTGTTAAAACCCTGTCAAGGCTTGAGTCACAGGCAATGGTGTATGTACTTGGCGAACTTGGGGGCGCTAATGATGGAGTGCTGGTAACAAGCAGGCTTGCAGATAAAGTAGGGATTACAAGGTCTGTTATAGTTAATGCACTTAAAAAATGTGAAAGTGCAGGTATTATTGAAACAAAATCATCTGGTATGAAAGGTACTAATATACATATAGTTAATAACCTGTTATGTGAGGAAATGCTTGTACCACAGGATGTTAATTTTAATGTTTAGTATGGCAGTAGCTTTTTAATAAGTAGAAATACAAAGGAAGATACATAAGTAAGAAAATATTTTTTACCGGCATTATGCACAACGTGTGTTATGCCTTAAAAGGAATATTTTGTTACAAAACCGGTGAAAAGTTGAAAAATTTTATTATATATACTTGTAATTTGACCTCAATATCTTTATAATTAGATGTGTATTGTTATGCGGTAAATTTCCAAGAGGGGAAGTACATAAAATCTGGAACGTGTATAATAAATTTGTGGAGAGGAGAATTGTATGGTATCAACGGGAGCATTTAATTATATTAATGTACTTGAGAAAGCAGCAGATGCGAGCTGGACCAGGAATGCGGCAATATCTAACAATATAGCCAATGTAGATACACCTGGATATAAGCGGAAAGATGTTGATTTTGAAACATATCTGCGGTGTGCGGTTTCAGGAGGGGGTTCACTTGATGACGAAATAGCAGGGGCTGACCTTGAAGTATTAACTGGTACTACATATACGGATTACGGAACTGTCAGTTACAGGCTTGATGGCAACAATGTTGACATAGATACGGAAAATGCTGAACTTGCCAAGAACCAGATGAAATATTACACGATGCTTGATTCAGTTTCACAGGAGTTTTCAAGGCTTAAAAGTGTTATGAAGACAAGCTGACAGGAGGATATATGAGAGTTTTTTCTGCTATGGATATAAGTGCCAGTGGCATGACGGCACAGAGAACAAGGCTGGATGTTATATCACAGAATATTGCCAATGTAAATACCACAAGGGATGCAGATGGCAACCCATATATGAGGAAATCAGTTATTTTCCAGGAGAAAGTTTATGTTTCCTTTGATGAGGCCCTTATAAATGCAACAGGGCATGTAGGCAAAGGTGTTAAAATTTCAAATATTTTTGAAGATAGAAGTACAGAGGGGCGTCTTGTGTATGACCCTTCCCATCCCGATGCTGATGAGAAAGGGTATGTAATGTATCCTAATGTAAGTACAGTTACTGAAATGACTGATATGATTGATGCGAGCCGTTCTTATGAAGCTAATGTAACAGCATTTAATGCAGCAAAGAACATGCAGCTTAAAGCACTTGAAATAGGCAAGGCATAGTTAAAAGCAGTAACAGGCAGATATATGGATGGGAGTAAAAAATATACCGCAGCGGGACAGCGGCGGGGATGGAGGCTAATAATATGGATTTTTCACTTGTCAACGGTGTGGATTTTAATAATTACTTTAAAACACCATCAATTTCATCTGGTTTAGCAGATGGCAACGACCCTTTGGTTGTTAATCCAGGGGAAGGTAATACTACATTCCAGACTGCATTTGATTCGGCGCTGAACCTGATAAGTGAGGCAAATGCATACAGCAATGCAGCAGAAGAAGAAGAAATTAAGTTTGCCCTTGGGGAAACTGACAGCATACATGATTTGCAGATTGCACAGCAGAAAGCTAATGTATCACTCCAGTATACAGTTGCAGTTAGGGATGCATTTTTGAGTGCATATAAAGAAATAATGAACATCCAGATATAAAAAGTATCTAAAATCTTAACTGTTATTAGGGGAGCTTAGCTATGCAAGAGAGAATTAAAGAAATTCCAAACAAATTTAAGGAGTTTTGGAGCAAATACACAGGTAAACAAAAAACTATAATTATAGCGGTAATATGTGTAGTGCTTCTCGCTATAGGCGCTACAGCATGGTTTGTTTCAAGGCCGTCATGGACTATGTTCCAGGCATTTGAAAACCTTGATGATGCCAATTCAATGGCAAATGCGCTTGAAAGTTCAGGTATCAAATATAAGGCGTCGAAGGACGGGCTTAAGCTTTATGTCAAAGAGGGAGATGTGACTAATGCGCTTTATACCATGAGTGATAACGGGCTTGCGGAAAAAGGTTATACATGGGATAAGGCATTTGATAATTCAATGTCTACTACAGAGAGTGAAAAAAGCCAGAAGAGAATACTTGCATTGCAGTCCCAGATTAAACAAACCCTTGTAAAGTATTCATTTGTGGATGATGCCAATGTATTTATTGATGTACCAGAAACATCTTACAAAGTGCTTGAAGACTCTGATAAAAGTGCAACATCAATTACAGCAGTTATTGATGTAAGTGAGAGCAATAAAAAAGAAGTCACTACTGAAAGGGCTGAGGCACTTGCATACTGGCTCGCTGGTACAGTGGGTACAGATGTTTCTAATGTTGTTATAAACGATTTTGACGGACATAATATTTTTAATGGTTCGCTTGATGACGGGCTTGGTGGTGCGTTTGGCGGCGGAAGTTCTGAATATGTTTCAAAGCTCCGGCAGACTATTAAACAGAATGTTATAAACCTCCTTTTAAGCTGTGACTATGATGATGTAGAAGTTGGTACAGATGGTATACAGTTTGATATGAGGAAGATTGAGACATTAAGGAAATCTTATGATGTTGCAGAAGGAATGGAGAACGGGTATCCAGGCAAACTCTACAGGTATAATGCAGAAGGCACAACAGGCGTAGTAAATGGTGAGCCTGGCACACAGTCAAATGATGATGATACAGACTATATGATAAACAGGACTGATGGTTCGGGCTCTTCTGTAAGCATAGAGAAACTTGAAAATATTTTTACTAATGAAACAATTGAAAATATAAAACAGGAAAAACCTACAATCCAGACAGATATATCCTCATTAGGAATTGTTGTTACACGTTATAATGTGTATGATGAGGAAGAACTTGAAGATACTGGTGCACTTGATGGCACTACATTTGAAGAGTTTATGGCACAGAACAATGAAAGGACTGTAATACAGGCTACACCTGAAGAGATAGGGCTTGTTTCAGCAGCTACAGGAATAGACGAAGGCAATATTAATATTATTGCTTATGAAGTGCCAAAGTTTGTGGAGAAAACAGAAACAACCAGAGGGATTTCAGATTATCTTATGATAATCCTTGCAGTCCTTATTATTGCCCTGCTTATATTTGTTGTACTCCGTGGAACATCTCCATTAAAGGCAACAGACGAAGAGCCAGAGCTTTCGGTAGAGCAGCTTTTAGCTACAACTAAAGAGAACCAGTCACTTGATGATATAGAATTCAGCGAGAAGTCAGAAACAAGGAAGATGATTGAGAAGTTTGTTGATGAAAACCCTGAAGCTGTTGCACAGCTTTTGAGGAACTGGCTTAATGAAGACTGGAATTAAAGTGAAAGGTGGGAAAAGGCATGGCTAAGGAAAATATCAGCGGGGTGCAGAAAGCGGCTATACTGCTTATTGCACTTGGGCCTGACAAATCTGCAAATGTATTTAAGCATTTAAAAGAAGATGAAATAGAGCAGCTTACCCTTGAAATTGCTAATACCAGAAGTGTATCACCAGCAATAAAGGACTCTATACTTGATGAATTTTATGAGGTCTGCCTTGCACAGCAGTATATTGCTGAAGGTGGTATTACATATGCCAAGGATTTGCTGGAAAAAGCACTTGGTGCAGAACGCGCAAAGGACGTTATCGGAAAGCTTACTGCTTCGCTCCAGGTAAGGCCGTTTGAATTTGTACGTAAAACAGATGCTTCACAGCTTCTTAACTTTATACAGGATGAACATCCACAGACAATAGCACTGATACTGTCATACCTTTCATCGGGGCAGGCATCTGCTATTATATCAGCACTTGCACCAGAAAAGCAGACAGATGTAGCGAAAAGGATAGCACAGATGGACAGGACGTCACCGGACGTCATAAAGGAAGTGGAGAAGGTATTGGAACAGAAACTTGCCTCACTTGTAAACCAGGACTACACAATTGTTGGTGGTGTAGATTCTATCGTAGAGATATTAAATACTGTAGACCGTGGTACAGAAAAGCATATTATGGAAAGTCTTGAGATTGAAGACCCAGAACTTGCTGATGAAATCCGTAAGAAGATGTTCGTATTCGAGGATATCCTCTCACTGGACGACAGGTCTGTACAGCGTGTACTGCGTGAAGTTGACAACAATGAGCTTGCAGTTGCGCTTAAAGGCTCTAATGAAGAAGTACAGAACCTTATATTTAACAACCTTTCAAAACGTCTTGCTACAATGATAAAGGAAGATATGGACTTTATGGGGCCTGTACGTCTTAAGGATGTTGAAGAAGCACAGCAGAAAATTGTTAATATTATACGTAAGCTCGAAGACTCTGCTGAGATTATTATCTCAAGAGGTGGAGGTGACGAGATAGTTGTCTAATCTTATAAAGTCTGTATACTTTAATAACCTGGCTGAAGGAAAGAACTGTGTAATTGACTCTGACAGCCGCATAGAGGAATTTATACCTGGAATATATGCACAGCCTGGGGAAGAAGCTGGTGAATACCAGTTCAGGCAGCTTACAGACCTGGCGGGGGATGCAGGTGCAGAGTTTACAAGCGGGCTGAATGTAATAAATATGGAAGAAGTCCTTGACGAAGAAAGGCAGAAACTTTCAGAGGAAACAGCAGCACAGAGTGAAGAACTTATAAGTGCCGCCAGGGCACAGGCAGATGAAATAATAGCAGAAGCCAATGCACAGGCAGAGAATATTAAAAGGGATGCTTATGAGGAAGGCAAGGCACAGGGAATTGAAGAAGGCCAGAACTATGCGATGCAGGCATTAATGGAACAAGAAGAAGCATTAAAGCAGGAATATAACCAGAAGCTGCTTGAATTAAGGGAACAGGAAAAAGAACTTGAACCACATTTTGCAACTATAGTAGCAGAACTTGTAGAGAAACTTACAGGAGCTGTGTGCAAAAGCAAGAAAGATGTAATAATACATCTTATAGATAATGCACTTCGTAACCTTGAAAAGTCTAAAAGAATTGTTTTAAGGGTTTCTAAAACCGATATAGCTATGGTTTCCTCAAAGCGGAGTGCTTTCCTGGAAGTTTTGAAAGAGGGCACAGAACTTGAAATAACAGAGGATAACAGCTTGTCAGCCAACCAGTGCATTATAGAAACTGATAATAAAATTGTTGACTGCAGCCTTGATGCACAGCTTGACAGCCTGCGTGAACAAATAAGAATGATTGCAATGTGATAAAAAGAAGAAAGAGAGAAACATTGTATGCATAATATTGATTTGTCAAAATATAATATGCTTCTGGGGCAGTCATATGAGAAATGCCTTGGCAAAGTAGCTAAAGTTGTAGGGCTTACAGTTGAGTCTATAGGGCCTGCAGCAAGGCTGAATGATTTGTGCCATATTATAACAAAGGATACAAACCATATTATTAATGCAGAAGTAGTAGGTTTCAGGGATGACAGGGTGCTGCTGATGCCATATGGCAAAACAGAAGGTGTAGGGCTTGGAAGCAGGGTTGAAAATACAAATACACCGCTGGAAGTCCCTGTAGGTGATGAACTTTTAGGAAAGACATTAGACGGGCTTGGGTATCCTATAGATGGCTCTGCATTAAGTACAAAAGCAGCTTACCCAGTTGATGCACAGCCACCTGACCCGTTAAAAAGAAAGATAATAGATGAAGTGCTTCCTTTAGGTGTGAAAGCAGTAGATGGCCTTATAACAGTTGGCAAGGGCCAGCGTATTGGCATATTTGCGGGCAGTGGTGTTGGCAAAAGTACGCTTATGGGAATGTTTGCAAGGAATACAAAAGCAGATATAAATGTTATAGCCCTGATAGGGGAGCGTGGCAGGGAAGTAAGGGAGTTTATAGAAAGGGATTTAGGCCCTGAAGGAATGGCAAGGTCAGTGGTGGTAGTGGCTACATCAGATAAGCCAGCGCTTATCCGTAAAAAGGCCGCTATGACAGCTACAGCAGTGGCAGAATATTTCAGGGACCAGGGAAAAGATGTACTTCTGATGATGGATTCGCTTACACGTTTTTCAATGGCACAAAGGGAGATAGGGCTTGCATCTGGTGAGCCGCCTGTTTCAAGAGGTTATCCCCCAAGTGTGTATTCCGAGATGCCTAAGCTTTTAGAAAGGGCGGGCTGTTCTGATACAGGTTCTATAACAGGTCTTTATACGGTGCTTGTAGACGGGGATGATTTCAATGAGCCGATTACAGATACGGCAAGAAGTATCCTGGATGGACATATAGTGTTAAACAGGAAGATTGCACAGAAAAACCATTACCCGGCAATAGATGTGCTCCAGAGCATTTCCCGTGTAATGGGAAGTATTGCAACTAAAGAACATAAAAAGGCAAGTGGTACACTGAATAATGTGCTTGCTACATATTCTGAAGCGGAAGATTTAGTAAATATTGGTGCATATAAACCTGGCTCTAATAAAAATATTGATTATGCATTATCAAAAATAGATGCAGTTAATGAATTTTTAATGCAGGATGTTTATGAAAAAGCTGGTTTTGAAGAAACAGTCCAGAATTTAAGGGCTCTATTTGAAGAAAACCAGGCATAGGATTATTAAAATGGCAAAGTTTATTTTCAAAATGGAAAGCATATTGTCAGTTAAGACAAAGCTTGAAGACCAGGCAAAAGCTGAGTATGGGATTGAAACAATGAGGCTCAGGGAAGAAGAACATAAACTTATGCTTCTTGAAAACAGGAAAAGCGGTTTTGAACAGCAGCTTTTTGAAGCAGTAAGTGACAGGCTGGTTATTTTAAGCATAAAAAGGCTTGAAGACAGTGTTGAAAATTTAAAATATAATATAAAACTCCAGATTATCGTAATAAGGAAGCAGGAGGAAAGAGTTGCGCAGGCGCGTGCAAAGCTGGATAATGCCATGAAAGAAAGAAAAATATATGAGAAGCTGAAAGAAAAGGCATTTGAAGAATTTAAGGCAGAAGTAAATGCCCAGGAGCAAAAAGAAATTGACCAGCTTGTAAGTTTCCGGTTCCGGAGCGCCGGGGAAAGCGAGGATTAAACACAATGGCAAAAAAAGACAAGACAAAAGAAAATGAAAGCGGAGGAAGTAAGTTAGTTAATGCAATTATTGTATTAGTTATTATTTTAATCTGGCTTGCAGTCTTTGCTTTTCTTATAAAGCTTGATGTTGGGGGGATTGGGAGCAATATACTTTACCCAGTACTGAAAGATGTTCCTGTAGTTAATAAAATCCTTCCATCGCCTTCCGAGGAAATGCAGGCATCAGAAGATAATTATAAGTATACAACACTTAAATCTGCTAATGCACGTATTAAAGAGCTGGAAAGCCAGCTTGAAGCACAGGGAGGCACTACAGCCGCTAACTCTGACTATATTGCGAACCTTGAGGCAGAAGTAAGGAATCTCCAGAAGTATAAAGACCAGATGGATGAATTTGACAAAAGGGTAGCAGAATTTAATGAAAAAATAGTTTTTAATGACAATGCACCTGACATTTCTGAATACCGCTCATATTATGAATCAATAGAGCCGGAAAATGCAGAAAAGATTTACCGCCAGGTAATGCAGCGTGAAAGGTATAATGAAAAAGCAAAAGAACTTGCTACATATTATGCCAATATGGAAGCAGAAAGCGCAGCACAGGTAATGTCTGAAATGGATGAAGACTTAGACCTTATATGTGACATACTCCAGAATATGAGTGAAAAGCAGGCGGCAGCAATATTGCAGGCAATGAATACCGAATATGCTGCACAGATTACTAAGAAGATATCCACAGGTAAGTAACCAGGGGGAATGTTTAATATTTTATTCTGGTGTTTCCAGCAGCTTATTTATAGCATAAGTTATAAATAAGTGGCTGTTTACATATATAAAAATTTTTAAGGAGGTGGAACAATGAAGGAAATCAGTGCGGTTACACTGGGCAGCCAGGTATTCCCAGCAGTTCCAAATGCTGGCGGTACACAGGGTACAATAAAAGGGAAACAGGATTTTGAAAGTTTCTTAAATATTGGAAACAGTGCTAAAGATACTGTACAGGCACAGCAGCCAGCAGATAAAAATACAGCACAGCCAGCAGATACTGTAAATACAGATACATCTGCGGATAACCAGCAGCCAGGTACAGACAGCACACAGCAGGTACAGCAGGATGGCCAGGCAGATACAAATTCTTCTTCTGGGAATGTATCACGGGATGGCACAGATGTTAAAAATACTGATGCTGCACTGGAGAGCGCAGGTGCAGTTAATAATGCAATCAAAGAGGCTGTAAAAGATATAACAGGCCTGGATGATGAAGCACTTGCAGAGATAATGGCAGCGCTTGGAATGTCATTTACTGATTTGCTTGACATGGGCAATTTAAAGCAGTTTGTAATGTTAATTAATAATACATCAGATATTACAGACCTGCTTATGGATGAGTCGGTGATGTCACAGTTAAACAACCTTGCAGATGTTATTGCTGATATTGATATAGAGGCATTAACAGGCATGTCAGAAAGTGACTTTGCACAGCTTTTACAGGACATTGCAGATGGCAGCTTTGCAGGCACTGGCAGTGGTGAAGGCACATTACAGGAAGCAGGCATGGGCCAGGCAGCAGACAAAATTGTTACAGATGGATTTGTTAATGAAGAGGATGCACAAGTAACTGTAAACCAGGAAAACACAGTACAGTATGCTGCTGCTAAAGAAACTGCAAATTCCAAAGAAACAGCAGTACAGGAAGATAACCAGCAGGGAAATGCAAAACTGGCGTCTGGCAATGAACAGGCAGGCACAGGCAATGCAGGCCAGGCAGAAAACTTTAAACAGGATACAGGAAGCCAGGCGGGCAGTAGAATGGCAGAAAGTGCACAGGCAAGGCAGACAGTACATGAAGAGAGTTTTAACAGCCAGGCAGGATTTATACAAAATCTGGCACAGGCCGCAGCAGATGTACAGGACAGTCCTATGCCACAACAGGCAAATATGCAGACAATGATTAATATTGTAAACCAGGTTGTAGAGCAGATTAAGGTAACAATGGGCAAAGAAATGACAAACATGCAGTTACAGCTTAATCCTGAAAGCCTTGGCAAAGTGCTGGTATCAGTTACATCAAACCATGGTGTAATGACAGCTAATTTTACAGTACAGTCAGAAGAAGCAAAAGAAGCATTACAAAGCCAGATGTTTGCATTACGTGAAGCACTTGAAAGCAGAAGCCTTAAAGTTGAAGCAGTAGAAGTTGAAGTATCAGATTTTACATTTTCACAAAGCAACCAGGCAGATTCACAGAACCAGAAGGAATTTGAAAAAGGCAGTGGAAGACGTTTTAAATTTGGTTTTGATGGTGAAGAAGATGGTACAGACGGTACAGATACTGTGGTATCTGGAAGCCAGAGCCATAGCAGGCTTGACATGGGAAGCAGCATAGACTTTACAGCATAAAAAGAAAGGAGGATTAATATGAGTATTATAGCAGATGTAGTTGACGGACAGGTGGATATATCTGAAAGTTCGCAGTCAAAAGAAAGAAAAGTTGGTTCACAGCTTGGCAAAGATGATTTCCTGCTGCTGCTTGTAACACAGATGAAGTACCAGGACCCGTTACAGCCTACAGATAATACAGAGTATGTAACACAGCTTGCACAGTTCTCAGAACTTGAATATATGCAGAATATGATGGATGTAACACAGCATACATCAGCGTTTACACTTGTTGGTAAATATGTATATGCAGAAAGTACTTCTTCAAGCGGCCATAACCAGAAAGAAGAAGGCATGGTTGAATTTGTTACTATGAAAGACGGCGATGCATATGTTACAGTAAATGGTGTTGAATTTAAGTATGATGAAATTGTTGAAGTAAGGGATGAATACTTTGTTATTTCACAGAAACTTCCATCAGTCAAAGAACAGCAGATTTTATTCCTGCACCATGACCCACAGAATGTTGTAATTGATGGTGTGTCACTTGGTGAAGATGAATACCAGGCATCCAGCATGGGTATTGGAATTATTAATGAAAAGGGTGAGACAGTAACTGTTGACCCTAAAAATGTAGTATACAGTGATGGAAAACTTACTATAGATAAAAAAGTATTTGAAAAATTTGATGCAGGCACATATAATATTGCATTTGTATTTGATGACCCTAACAAGACAGTTGATTACGAGAATGTAACACTGGTGATTAAAGGTGTTAAACCAGACCTGCCGCCTGATACAGAAAATCCAGGTGAGACAGAGGGTGATGGTGAAACAGAAGGTGATGGCAGCACAGGGGGTACTGAAGGTACAGAAAAGCCAGATGGTACTGAAGGTGATGGCAACACAGAAGGTTCTGGAAGTACAGAAAAGCCGGATGGTACTGAAGGTTCTGGAAGTACAGAAAAACCAGGTGAAACAGAAGGAGCAGGAAAAATAACTGTATAAAAAGCTTTGGAATTGAGGTGAAGGGCTATGAATAAACTTAATGAGAATTACCCATCAATAAACCAGATGGCTGGCAGGCTTTTAAACAGCCAGAAAACAGATAATGCCCATGCCACAGGACCGGAGCTTTCATTTCAGGAGATATTAAACAATAAGCAGTCTGAGAAAACAGAAGGCTTAAAGTTTTCTAAGCACGCTAACCAGAGGCTTGCTACAAGAAATATTAATCTGTCTGCGGAGCAGATGGAACGTCTGGAAAATGGAACAACGAAGGCACGTGAGAAAGGAATCCGGGAGTCTTTGGTAATGGTTGATGATATGGCATTTATTGTAAATGTCAGTAATAATACAGTAATTACAGCAGTAGGCAGTTCTGCTGACTCTATATTTACTAATATAGACGGGGCTGTAATAGGTTAATATTATTATCTAATAAATGGAAATACTATGCGCTGGACCTCACAAGGAAGCGCAGAACTTTGAATGGCAGATAAGTTTAAAGTATTCCTGTATAATTTAAGGAGGAAAATAGTTATGATGAGATCACTTTACTCTGGTGTTGCAGGTCTTAAGACACACCAGACAAGAATGGATGTTATTGGTAATAACATTGCAAACGTAAATACAGTAGGGTTTAAAGGAAGCAGCGTAAACTTTGCTGACCAGTTTTACCAGACAACATCACCAGCAACAGGGCCAGATGCAGCAACAGCCGCAGCAGGTTCTAATGCAAAACAGATAGGTCTTGGCTCACAGGTAGCATCAATTACAACAAATATCACAGAGCAGGGCGGAACATCATCAACAAACAGGGCTCTTGACCTTGCTATTAATGGCGAGTCATTCCTTATCGTAAAATCAGGCGGTGCTACTTACTTTACAAAAGCAGGCGCACTTAATGTAGATACAAATGGTACACTTTACTCAACAGTAAATAATGCTACAGTCCAGGGATGGATGGCTGATGCAGAAGGAAATGTGCAAAGGGACGTAGTAAGGGACCTTACAGTAATGTCAGCAGATAACCTTTATTTTCCGCCAACAGCGACTACTAATGTTACATTAAAAGGTAATATTAATAAAAATGATAAAGACCTCCAGGTAACATTAAGTGATGATGGTGTAGCAATAGACAGCGGGCTGGTTGCAACAATAAGCTTTTATGATAAGCTTGGACAGTTATATACAGCTAAGCTGCTTATAGTAAAACCAGATGAACAGCCAGACGCTGGCGCTGATGATACACAGCTTACATCATACAGGGTATATCTTGGTGATGTTATGGATGAAGACGGAAATTCAATCTTTGTAAGGGAAGTAACTGGTGATGACGGTTCTGTAACTTATGCTGCTACAGGTGCAACTGTTACACTTGGTGGTGCAGAATATACTGTAGGTGAAGAGGCAATAAACGCTGAAACTGGTAAGTTCACTACTATAACTGGTGGTGGTGATGGTGCTGCACTGCTTAACTTCAATATGAGGACTGGTGATTTCTTTAGTACAACTAATAATGGTGAAATCCCTGAAACATCACAGTATGCAACTACAGGTATTATGTTAAGCATTAACCCAGGTGATGGTGACGGGGCAATTGATAATACATTTGACCAGTATGACCCTGAATCTGGTACAGGTGGTATTATGATTGATGTTTCTTCACTTACCCAGTATTCAACAAATTCAAACCTTACATATACAAAAGGTGATAAGCTTGAAGCAAGGGGTGCAGGTAATATCGCTGGCGAAATGAAAGGTATTTCCATTGATGAGGATGGTTATGTATATGGTACATATAATAACGGTTCTAAGAAATGCCTTGCACAGATTGCAGTTGCAACATTTAACAACCCTTCAGGCCTTGAAGCAGTTGGTAACAGCCTTTTTGCACAGACACTTAACTCAGGTACATTTGATGGTGTTGGTGAAGCAGTAAGTATTTCAGGAAGCTTTACAGTAGGCGCACTTGAAATGTCAAACGTAGACCTTGCATCAGAGTTTACAACAATGATTACAACACAGCGTGGTTTCCAGGCAAATTCACGTATTATTACAACAACAGACTCTATGCTTGAGGAACTTGTAAACCTTAAACGTTAAGCATAAATTTTAATTAGTATGTAAGACTAAGCAATCTATAAAATATAAAATAAAATAAGCCGGCAATGAACATTAATTGCGTTACAGCCCACACGTTTGTTTGTTGCCGGCTTGATTTAAGAAAAGAGTTAAAAATAAAAAAATTTAAAAGAATTGTATTTTGTTATCCAGCAGGAGTGTACAGTGAAAGGGGGAGAGAATTTATATGATTGATGTTACCAGGTTAAATGGTTCTGGTGTTACAGTTAATTCAGATTTGATTGAAACAGTTGAAGAAACTCCTGATACGGTTATCACGTTGACCACAGGGAAAAAAATAATTGTAAAAGAAAGTAGACAGAACGTGAAAAATTTAGTAAAATTGTTTAAGAGAGAATGTAATTCTATTGAATAATATAGAAATTATATATATATTATACGCGTTTTTTGTGTATATATGCTCTTACTATTAAATTATAAGGTGGTGTAAGTTGTGGATATTACAACAATTGTAGGAATGATTGTTTGTCTTGCCATGGTTGTGCTTGGTATTGTTACTGGTGATGAAGGTGCAGCAGCTATGAAGCATTTCTATGACCGGACGTCTATCTTTATTACTATTGGTGGTTCCGTATGTTGTATGATGATGCAGGCAAAGAGCTTTCCAGTATTTTTAGCTTCATTTAAGTCTATGGGCCTGGCAATGAAAGTACATAATATTGACCCTGCTGAGGGAATAAAGAACATTATTAACTTATCTAACGTTGCCCGTAAAGAGGGACTGCTTGCTTTGGAAGAGGCTGCTAATAATATTGAAGATGACTTTTTAAAAAAAGGTATTATGCTTATAGTTGATGGTACTGACCCTGAACTTGTAAGAAATATTATGGACACAGAACTTGGCGCTATAGACGAAAGGCATAATGAAAAGGTTATGTTCTGGGCTAACTGGGGAAGCATGGGTCCTGCATGGGGTATGATTGGTACTCTTATAGGTCTTGTAAACATGCTTTATAACATGGAAGATATGGCAAAAATCGGGCCTAATATGGCAGTAGCACTTCTTACTACGTTGTATGGTTCACTTCTTTCCAACTGGGTTTGTATTCCTATTTCATTTAAACTTAAAATGCATAATGCTAATGAAATAAAGATGAAAGAAATAATGGTAGAAGGGCTTTTATCAATACAGGCAGGTGAAAACCCACGTGTAATAGAAGAAAAACTGAAATCATTCCTTGCACCTTCTGTACGTGATGCAATGAGTGAGGGCGGTGAAGATGGCGCTCCTGAAGGTGGTGAGGCTTAATGGCAAGAGCAAAAAAAGAGGAAGAAGAAATCAAAACCGATGGATGGAAAGATACTTTCTCTGACCTTATGAACCTGTTGTTGTGTTTCTTCGTACTTTTGTTTTCAATGTCAAATGTAGATGAGGTAAAGTATGCAGAACTTGTTGCATCACTTTCCAACAGTTTTAGCATTTTCAGTGGCGGTGCACAGGCTATAGGTGAAGGTATGCTTGTGTCAAGCGGTGCTACACAGCTTAATAACCTTGATGAATATTATTCTGATATGGGAAAAGCTAGTGAATCTGATGTTGAAAATGACCCGCTTGCGGAGTTTGTAGAAGAACTTGAGAAACAGCAGAAAAACCAGACAGAACAATTATATAATGAAATTGTGGAACAGACAGAGCAGAAACGTCTTGAAGATTCTGTAGATGTTACGATAGATGACAGTTACCAGTATGTAATGGTTTCACTTAGTGGTGATTTACTGTTTGAATCTGGAAGTGCTGAGATACCAGAAGGGGCTAAGAAAATTCTTAGCAGGGTCGGTGATATACTTAAAAATTATTCTGGCAAGCTGGTAAAGATTGAAGGGCATACAGACAATGTACCTATAAACAGTTCATCATATCCAAGTAACTTATGGCTGTCAACTGCAAGGGCTACAAAAGTCCTGGAATATTTAAAAGATGTAAAGGGCCTTAAACCTAAATTCCTTGAAGCGTCAGGCCGTGGTGAAACAATTCCTGTTGCAAGCAATGACAATGCACAGGGAAGAGCCAGGAACAGGCGTGTAGAGATTAAAATATATAGCAATACCCATTAAGGAAGGTGTGTAAATAATGAAGAAAAATATTTTTAGTGTTATTATTACAGCTTTAACTATAGTAAATGTTGTTTTAACTGCAATCTTATTCTTTGTAATGATGCCAACATTTAATAAAACCAACAAATTAATTACACAAGTGGCATCAATATTAGACCTTGAGCTTGAGGATGAAGATGCCGACCCGGAAGATGATTATACAGTAAGTGATATAGAATATACTGATGTGGCATTTGAGGCACAGCAGACAGTAAACCTTGGGGCAGGTGCTACTGATAAGAAGGACCATTATGCACTTTTTGACGGTTTTACAGTTGGCGTTAATAAAAAGTCAGATGATTATGATGATTTTAAGACAGACAAGATTACTTCTTACCAGTCAACAATTACTGATATAATACGTTCTGTAATGCAGTCAAAAACTAATGACACTATTTCAGAGGATGTTATAAAAAAGGAATCCTTGGAACAAATCAGGGAAAAATTTGGAACTAAGTGTGTAGTTGAGCTTACTTTAAAGAATTTTATGCACCAGTAATCCAATTTGGGGTTTAATTTATCTTTGAATTATGTTATTATAAGCTAGTGCTTTGTTTTTTCAAAGCAGCAGGGAGAAGTAAAATCCTTGTTATAATGAACCGGATTTTGTATCCAATTTGTCCGGGTGTGAGGTGAAAAGAATGGGAGATACCTTATCTCAGGAAGAGATAGATAATCTGCTTAATGCATTAAGTAATGGTGAGCTGGATGCTGACCAGTTAAATGAGGCACCTGAAAAAAGTGTCAAAAATTATGATTTTGCAAGACCCTCCAAGTTTTCCAAAGACCATCTGCGGACACTGGAGATTATATTTGAAAATTATGGCCGTCTTTTATCTACAAATTTACCTGCATATCTGCGGAAGAACATACAGGTAGAAGTTATGAATGCAGAAGCGAATACTTATTCAGAATTTGCCAATGCACTTTCTAACCCGGTACTTCTTGGAGTTGTTAATTTTGCACCGTTAGAAGGCAATATTATAATTGACCTGGCTACAAATATTGGATTTACTATAGTAGACCGTATGCTTGGCGGTGGGGGTGCGCCCCTTGCAAAAAGCAGGGAGTTTACAGAAATTGAACTTATTATATTGGAGAAAATCCTTGATATATGTACCAACCTTATGGTTGACCCTTGGGAAAGCGTTGTTACTATTGAGCCACGGCTTGAGCGTATTGAAACAAACTCACAGTTTGCACAGTTTATATCTCCAAGCGAGATGACTGCAATTGTAACACTTAGTATTAAGATTGGGACAGTTGAAGGATTTATGAATATATGTATACCGTTTGCATCTGTAGAGCCAGTTATTGACAAGTTAAATACAAAATACTGGTATTCAAGCATGAAGCAACATGATGCAGGGGCATATAGTGAGGAAATTGAAACTATAATTGACAGGGCTAAAATTCCTGTAAGGGCTATGCTTGGAAGAAGTTCTATTTCTGTAAATGATTTTATGAATATTCAGATTGGTGATATAATTAAGCTGAATACTAAAGTAGATGATGAACTTGATGTGTATGTGGGGAGTATCAGGAAATTTACTGCATTACCTGGTGCAACAACGGATTCATATGCTGTCCGGGTTACATCAATTATAAGGGAGGAGCAATAAACTATGGATGGAATGTTATCACAAGAAGAAATTGATGCATTGACAGGCGGTGGTGGAGCATCTTCTGATGATACATCTGCACAGGATAACGAATTATTAAGTGAGGCAGAAAGAGATGCGGTTGGCGAGATTGCCAATATTAATATGGGTACTGCGGCAACCACATTATCTACCCTGTTAAATAATAAAGTTACTATTACTACGCCCAGGGTTTCCTATGTAACTATTAATGAACTGTCAGAGCAGTATGACAGGCCATGTGTATTTATACATATTTCATATATAGAGGGAATTGATGGCAATAATATCCTTATTTTAAAGGAACATGATGTTAAGATTATTACAGACCTTATGATGGGTGGTGATGGTACTAATACAGATGGTGAGCTTTCAGAGCTCCATCTTAGTGCGATAAGTGAAGCTATGAACCAGATGATGGGTTCAGCCGCTACTTCTCTTTCATCCATGCTTGAAAGGAAAGTGGATATTAGTCCTCCTTCAGCAAGCCTTGTGGATTTGAACGATACTATTGACGATACTGAGATACTGAATTTCCTTGAAGACCAGATAGTACAGGTATCATTTGATATGAAGATTGGTGACCTTGTAGACAGCCAGATTATGCAGTTATATCCATGCGACTTTGCAAGGGAACTTTATAATAAGTTTATGAATAATACAATGGGAGGCAGCGGGGCATCAGAACCTGAGCCAGCTCCTGCCCCACAGCCAGCCCCGGCATCTGCTGTTATATCTCCAGAGCCTGCTATGGCACAACAGCCAGTGGTGCAGCAGCCGGTACAAGACCCTTCCATGATGCAGATGCAGCAGCCAGCACCTGGAATGATGCCTGGACAGGGTATGATGCCTGGCCAGCCAATGATGCAACAGCCTTATATGATGCCTGTACAGAATGTCAATGTGCAGACAGCACAGTTCCAGCCGTTTAATGCAGGCGTAAGCCCGCTTATGCAGCAGGAGAATATTGACCTTATTATGGATGTCCCTCTTGAAGTAACTGTAGAACTTGGACGTACTAATAAGTCAATTAAAGAGATACTTGATTTTGCTCCAGGTACAATTATAGAGCTTGATAAACTGGCAGGTGAGCCTGTAGATGTACTTGTTAATGGCAAATTTGTTGCCAAAGGTGAGGTAGTTGTTATTGAAGAAAGTTTTGGTATAAGATTAACGGAAATAACAAAATAATAAAATAAAAAGCCGGAGGTGTAGGGATATGAGGATTTTAATAACTGAGTTTTCTGCAGCCGCCGGCATTTTTAGGTTTATTGCGCTGTTTATAGTTTTTATTGCCGTGATTGTGGCGGCGTTCTATTTTACGAAGTGGTATGCCAGTTCAGGGCTTGTTAAGAAAGGGTATGGCAATATAAAGATAATTGAGTCTTACCAGCTAGCTCCAGGCAAGATAGTTTATATAGTTAAAATTGGCAGTAAATTTGTTTCAATTATGACATCAAAAGATAATATAGTTAAACTGGCAGAACTTTCAGAAGATGAAATAGAGTTTCAGGAAATAGAATTGAATAATACATCATTTAAAGACGTTATGGGACAAATGATTAATAACAGAAAAATGAAAGATGATGATAAAAAAAATGGGAAATAAAAATAATAAAAAACGGAAAAAAAGTAAAATAACCATGCTTGCACGTTTTTGCAGGAAACCAGTATTAAATATTTTATTAATGCTTTGTGCAAGCTTTATTATTTTCAGTGCAACAGGCCCTGTATATGTACATGCCAGGGGTGTTGATTCTACTACCCAGAAAGAAATTGAAGGGGAAGCGGATATAGATGATAATACAGTTGATTTAACCATATCTTCCAATGCAGGCAGTACAAACCTGGAAGCTACTTTACAGATACTTATTATGCTTACCATTTTGTCGCTTGCACCATCAATACTTATAATGGTTACATCATTTACCCGTATTATAGTGGTACTGCATTTTATAAGGACTGCGCTCGCTACACAGACTTCTCCGCCTAACCAGGTGCTTGTGGGGCTGGCGCTATTTATTACTCTTGCAATTATGGCACCAGTATTTTCAGAAGTCAACGAAACAGCCGTACAGCCATTTATGGCAGGTGAAGTGCTTCAGGAAGATGCTTTAAAGGCTGGTGCAAAGCCGTTAAAAGCATTTATGCTGAAACAGACGCGTGACAAGGATTTGGAACTTTTCCTTGATATTAATGAAACAGACAGGGAGTCTGTAAACAGTTATGAAGACCTTCCAATTACAGTAATAATACCTGCATTTATTATAAGTGAATTAAGGATGGCATTTATAATAGGATTTATATTATACCTGCCATTTATTGTAATAGACATGGTAGTAGCATCCACCCTTATGTCAATGGGTATGATGATGCTTCCTCCTACTACAATTTCAATGCCATTTAAAATACTTTTATTTGTAATGGCAGATGGATGGAATTTGATTATCGGGCAGTTAGTTGACACATTCAAATAAAAACATTTAATACTTTCTTCTTTACATGGAAAGTATCTATAGTAAAGAAAGGCGGGATAAATATGTCAGAAGGAGTAGTAATTGATATTGCAAGGGAGGTTGTCTGGGTTATAGTTAAAACATCGGCGCCGCTTCTGCTGGTTTCACTAATTATAGGTCTTATAATAAGCATATTCCAGACAATTACCTCAATACAGGAACAGACACTTACATTTGTGCCAAAATTTCTGGCTATTATGCTTATAATTGTGTTATGTGGAAGCTGGATGCTTAATGCCATGACAGAACTTTTTACGGACCTTGTTTCACATATACCAGAATACATTAGGTAAGGCAGGGAGGTACAGTGAGTTTTACAATAGAATACCTTGAGTTTGCAATGCTTGTCTTTGTAAGGGTTGCTTCGATAGTTTCAGTCACCCCGTTTTTTGGCAATAATGCAGTGCCAGTAAAGGTAAAAGCGGCAATTGCTCTATTTCTTTCAATTATTATAATGAATACAACGGACTATATAAATGTAGACTATACAGGACTGGCTGGTTACAGTTCACTTATTATGAAAGAAGCAATAACAGGGCTGTTAATAGGTATTGGCTCTGGTTTCTGCCTTTATATACTAAATTATTCGGGACATTTTATAGATATGGAATTAGGTCTTTCTATGGCAATGGAATTTGACCCGTCATCAAATATACAGTCAACCATTACAGCAAATTTCTTCTCACATCTTTTTATGATAATGTTCCTTATATCAGACATGCATTACTTTGTTATTGATGCATTAGTGCAGTCATATAAACTAATACCAATAGGAGGGGCAAAGATAGAAGCAGACCTGCTAAAAGTTATTACAAAATATGTTACAGATTACTTTATAATAGCAATAAGGGTAGCACTGCCAATATTTACATGTATTTTTATAATAAACGTAATACTAGGCGTACTTGCTAAAGTTGCACCACAGATGAACATGTTTGTAATAGGAATGCAGCTCAAACTATTTGTAGGCCTGTTTATACTGTTTATGATAATGGGGATGCTGCCTGGAGTAGTGGACTTTATATTCCAGGAAATGAGAGAACTGACTGGAATGTTTATGAAGGCATTGACGCCATAATTTTAGTGGCCTGTTTTTTGGTATTGGAAGTATGTTGAAGCCGGAGTGGAAAGTATATGGGAGTGGACGCAGTTTCCATGTTTTAATAAATATTTTCATACGGGGGTACGCTTCCGCTAAGATGCAATGTAATTAAGTTAAGAAGATTTGTTTAAAAATAATATAATTATTGGATGGGATGGCAAATCCAAAGTGTTCCATGAACAGCACGCTTCCGCTTGGACATCGCACGCAATGGATGCATAAAGCCCTTAATGTTCCTACGGAACATTTTAAGACAGGGCTTAAGCACCAGCGGCTCTGTACAGCTGTCCATTGGAAGCACATTTGGAATTTGCCATCCAGCTTACACTTTGGTAATTTATAAAATATTTTCCACCTAAACCCTTAACTAAATGACATTGCACTTAAAACGGGATATAAGCACTGGTGGTGTCAAATTACCCCCTTAATGAAAAATATTTATTAAAACATGGAAATCTGCTGTTTACTGGAATATAACTATAACTAACAACTTCCATAAAAATACTTATTATAATACAAAAAACATTGCAGAAAATGGCGTACAATGTGTGTGGGAGAGAAATTATCCAGGCTAAAATTCAGGAAATGGGGACGTAAATATAATATGTATATCTGTTTTTTAGGTAGTACTTATTAAATGTCTTCCGTGCGTCTGAAACCTTGTGACCCCCCCCCAAAAAAAAAAATATGTACTCTGTTTTTTGCATGGGGTTGTATGTTTGTTTTTAGTTAGTATGCTGTTTTGTCATTTTAGTGTTTTAGGTTTTGATGTGGTTTTATGTTTTTAAATTGTTTAGGTACTGTTTTGATATATTGTATTTGTTTTTGTGTTTATTTTTGCCAAAGTGTATATTACCTGGCAATTTGCAAATGTGTTTACATAAAGCAACTGTATGGAACTGCTGGTGCTTAAATCTGACATTTGCTGGTTTTATGCACCATTGTATGGCAAGTCTAAGTATAATGTCATTCAGTTAAGGATTTTGACAGGAATGTTTTTGGAAAGTGCCAAAGCTTAGATTAGCTGGCAAATTCCAAATGTGCTTACATGAACAAGCTGTACGAAGCCGCTGGTGCTTAAGCCCCGTGTTAAATGTTCCGCAGGAACATTGGGGGCTTTATGCACCATTGCGTGCGAGCCCTGGCCAAACCAGCGAAAGCGTGCTTTGTTCATGTAAGACACTTTGGATTTGCCAGCCCATCATTAGTAAATTACAGCATATACCTTTAACTAAATGGCATTGTGTCCAAGCGGTTTGCAAAGGCGTGCCGTTGTTAAAATACTTTGGAATTGCCAGGTCAATAAATACCAGGAAACATTAATATAAACCCCAAATATACAAAACAATTCTTAAAAAACTAAAATACTTAAAAAGCAAAAAACAAAAACATCCATAAACAGCCCACAAACCCAAAACAGATACATAAGATATTGATATTTTTTGATAAATAGGTTATGATATATAAAGCAGGCAAGAGGTGGGATTTTATGTATTCATTTAGATATGATTTGCAGCTCTTTGCTAAGGATGGTGAGGGTGGTGAGAAGACAGAAGAACCTACCGCCAAGAAACTTACCGATGCCCGTAAAAAGGGGCAGGCAGCTAAGAGCAAGGAAATAACTACAGCCTCGTCGCTGTTATTATTTTTTATAACAATTAAAATATTTTTAGGATTTGTTGGGGAACGTTTTCTGACAAGTTACTATTACCTGTATTCAGGAATTACAAAATATACAGATAATGAATTTACACTACAGATTGCATGTTCACTTATGGGAAGTGTATTCCAGTTAATTATTATTACATTGATTCCATTTCTGGCAATTTCATTTGTAACAGTTTTTGTATCTGAACTTGTACAGGTAAAATGGCAGATTTCATTTGAACCGATGAAACCTAATTTTAATAAGTTTAACCCTGTAAGTGGCATGAAACGTATTTTTTCAAAAGACAAGATTGTTGACCTGCTTATTTCACTTGTGAAAATTGCAGTGCTGACATATATAGTTTATGACTTTTTAAAAGACAGATGGGCAATGGTGCTTAATATGTATTCCTATACGCTTTTCCAGGCAATAGAGCTTATAGGCAATACGGTTATAGATATTGGGATAAGGATTAGCGTCATCTTCTTTATAGTCGCATTTGCAGACTGGCGTTACCGTAAGTGGAAATTCCATGAAGACATGAAGATGACTAAACAGGAAGTTAAGGATGAATTTAAGAATGCAGAAGGTGACCCTAAGATTAAGAGCCAGCAGAGGGCACGTATGCAGCAGGCATCACAAAGGCGTATGATGAATTCGCTGCCACAAGCAGATGTTGTAATTACAAACCCTACACATCTTGCAGTTGCTATTCTTTATGACAAAACTAAATACGAAGCACCAATAGTCGTTGCAAAAGGTGCAGATTTTCTTGCAGCTAAGATTAAGGATGTTGCAAATGAAAATGATATTGAAATAGTAGAGAACAAACCATTAGCAAGGATGCTTTACCATAACGTAGATGTGGGGGCACAGATACCTCCTGAGCTTTACCAGATGGTTGCTGAAATTCTCGCTTATGTTTATAATATAAAAGGTAAATTATGAAAGGTATGGTTTTCTGATGAAAAGGCAGGATTTACTTCTTGGATTATACATATTGGTGCCAGTTATATTCCTTATTGTGCCAATTCCAACTTTATTGCTTGATATATTGATATTATTTAATATAAGTATAGCGATGATTGTACTTTTTAATGCGCTGTTTTCAAAGGAAGCGCTTAATATGTCATCATTCCCTACACTGCTGCTTATGACAACTCTTTTCAGGATGTCCCTTAACGTAGGTTCTACAAGGAATATTCTTCTGACAGGATATGCAGGTAATGTTGTTGAAACATTCGGGCAGTTCGTAGGTGGCGGCAACCTTGTTGTCGGTGTAATTGTGTTTATGATACTGGTTATTATCCAGTTTGTAGTTATTAATAAAGGTTCAGAGCGTGTATCAGAAGTTACAGCCAGGTTTACACTTGATGCAATGCCTGGTAAACAGATGGCTATAGATGCCGATTTGAACACAGGTGCTATAAATGATGAGCAGGCAAAAGAAAGACGCCAGAAGATACAGGATGAGTCATCATTTTTCGGTGCTATGGACGGTGCTACGAAGTATGTTAAGGGAGATGCCCTTGCAGGCCTTATAATTACTGTAATAAACTTTGCAGGCGGCCTTGTACTGGGTATTGTAATGCAGGGACTTGAAATGACAGATGCCCTTGCAAAATATACTATACTTACTATAGGTGATGGTCTTGTAAGCCAGATACCTTCACTGCTTATATCATTGTCAACGGGTATACTTGTTACAAAAGTTTCCAAAGAAGCAGACCTTGGAAATGTGCTTTTAAAACAGCTTTTCTCTATTCCAAAGGTACTCTACATAGTTGGTGGCAGTATGGCATTTCTTGGAATTGTTACACCGCTGTCAACACTTTTATGCCTTATATATGCAATATTGTTTATAATTGCAGGAAGGGCTATTGAGGCATCAATGGAAGAAGCATCAATAGAAGAAGAAGTTGGTGAGGAAGAAGAGTCTGCTGAAGAGATAAGGCGTCCTGAAAATGTTGTATCACTTTTACAGGTTGACCCTATAGAACTTGAATTTGGATATGGTATTATCCCGCTTGCGGATGTAAACCAGGGCGGTGACCTTTTAGACAGGGTGGTTATGATTAGAAGGCAGATTGCGCTTGAACTTGGATGCGTTGTGCCTATGATACGTTTAAGGGATAATATACAGCTTAACCCTAACCAGTACCTTATTAAGATAAAAGGTGTGCCAATTAGTGAGGGTGAGATTTTATTTGACCACTATATGGCGATGAATCCAGGGTATGTAGAAGAAGAAATTACAGGTATACCTACATTTGAACCATCATTCCACCTGCCAGCAATATGGATAACAGAGTCGCAGAGAGAACGTGCTGAGTCACTTGGGTATACAGTAGTTGACCCTCCGTCAATTATTGCAACACACCTTACAGAAGTAGTCAGGAACAATATTGACACACTTCTTACAAGGCAGGATGTACAGAACCTTATTAATAATGTACAGGAAGCCAATACAACACTTGTGTCAGAACTTGTACCTAAACTGCTTGGGGTTGGTGAGATACAGAAAGTTTTACAGAACCTTTTAAAAGAAGGTATATCAATAAGAGACCTTGTTACAATATTTGAAACGCTTGCAGATAATGCAACAACTACAAGAGATACAGATGTGCTTACTGAATATGTGCGCCAGAGCTTAAAGCGTGCTATTTCAAATAAATATTTCCCTTCAAATGAGATGACAAGTGTAGTTACACTTGACCCAAAGATAGAACAGGAGATTATGGGTTCTGTTAAACAGACAGAACAAGGTGCATATATAAACCTTGCACCTGAAAAGATGCAGGATATATTAAATTCAGTGAGGGATGAGGTAGAGAAAATGGAAGAACTGGGCAAAAACCCTATTATAGTAACTTCACCTATTGTACGTATGTATTTTAAGAAGATTACATCAGAACAATTCAGGGATTTGACTGTTATATCATACAATGAGATAGCATCTGATGTTGAATTACAATCTATAGGGATGGTGACAGTATAGTGATTATCAAGAAATATATTGGAAAAACACAAGAAGAAGCCATATCACTTGCCAAGGCAGACCTTGGGGAAGGTGTTTCAATTATGAATACCAAGGAAGTAACCCCGCATGGTATATTCAAACTGTTCAGGAAACCTTCATTTGAGGTAACTGCCGCTGTTGATGAGATTAAAAAAGAAGAACCAAAGGCAGCAGTAAAAGAGGAAGTGCCAGACTTTTCCAAACTCCAGCAGGTACTTAATGAAAAACAGTTTGCGCCAGCCCCTGACTCTAAAGCAGCACAGAAAGAAGCAGAAAGGGAAAGGCTTATTAAGAACAGCCAGATTATTGAAGATGAACCAGGACAGGGTGAAACGGATAAGGAAGATAACAACAGTGATATAGAGCAGAAGCTTAATACACTTCAGGACTTGCTTGAAAAGCAAATGGTATTGAACAGGGAAGAAGAAAAAGACGAGAAAGAAAGAGTAGTTGATAAAAACCAGGCTTATCTTGATTTAATCAGGAAGCAGCTTATACAGAATGAAGTTGAAGAGTCTTATGTAAACCAGATTATAGAAGAGATAGAAGGAACACTTGGCCATAATTCAACACTTGACAATATACTGGCTGGTGTTTACCAGAAAATCGTATTGAAAATTGGTTCACCACATCTGATAGATTTAAAAACTAAGCATACAAAATATATATTTTTCATAGGGCCTACTGGTGTTGGCAAGACAACTACAATTGCCAAAATAGCTTCAATGATGAAACTTGCCAATAAATCAAATGTTGCGCTTGTTACATCAGACACATACAGGATTGCAGCGGTTGAGCAGCTTAAAATTTATGCTAATATCCTGGGTATACCACTTAATGTTGTTTATACACCAGAAGAACTGGCAAAACTTAGGGAAGAACAGCCAGGATATGACCTGGTGCTAGTAGATACTGCCGGGCGTTCACATAATAATGAAGAACAGAAAGAAGACCTTGTGCAGTTATTAAAGACTGTACCTGAAAATGAAAGGGAAATATTCCTTGTATTAAGTGCAACCACAAAGTACCACGATTTAGTAAGGATAACAAGCATATATTCAGAAATATGCAAGTATAATTTAATCTTTACAAAGCTTGATGAAACAGACACAATAGGAAATATATTTAATATCCATATATTGACAGGAGCACCTCTTTCATATATTACGGAAGGGCAGAATGTTCCTAATGATATAAGTAAAATTGATGCCCAGAAAATTGCAAAACAGCTTCTTGGAGGAAATGGCTGATGGACCAGGCAGAGCAGTTAAGGAATTTAGTAAAAAAACAGACCAGGCAGGAGCATCTTGCAAGGGTTATAACTGTTACAAGCGGTAAAGGGGGAGTAGGCAAGTCAAATATTTCCCTGAACCTGGCAATACAGTTTAGCAGGCTTAGGAAAAAAGTTGTTATACTTGATGCAGATTTTGGGCTTGCCAATATAGAGGTTATGCTTGGAATAAGACCACAGTATAACTTATCTGATGTTATATTCAGAGGCAGGAGTGTAGGTGAGATTATTACAAAAGGCCCTGGCAATATAGGGTTTGTATCAGGAGGTTCAGGAATACATGAACTTGCAAACCTTACAAGCGGGCAGCTTAAAATTTTAGTAAATGTAATGTACCAGCTTGACAGTATAGCAGATATAATAATTATTGATACGGGTGCAGGCATTTCAGACAATGTTATGGAGATGATTTTGTCCAGTTCTGAAATACTGCTTGTAGCTACTCCTGAGCCGGCATCTATTACAGATGCGTATGTGCTGTTAAAGACACTGAAAACCCAGGAAGGTTATAACAAGGACTCATTAAAGATACGCCTGTTAGGTAACAGGACACAGAACAGGGAAGAGGGAAGGGAACTGTTTGAGAAACTGGACTCTGTTGTTGGGAAGTTTTTAGATATGGAAATGGATTATATGGGTGCTGTGCCTTATGACAGTTTTTTACAAAAGGCAGTTATGAAACAGCGTCCAGTGTCACTTGCTTATCCTAATGCACCTTCTTCAAAGGCTATACAGGAACTTGCTTCCATACTTGAAAACAGGAGCAGCAGGCATATTAGTACTTCTGGTACCGGGCTGTCAGGTATTTTTGCAAAGATATTAAGAAACCACAACAGATAAAAGAGAGGTATTTACATGCTGGAGGAACTGGTAAGTAATGAAAGCAAAGTAATATTTTATAAATGCCTTTTCCAGCCAGGTGAATACGGTATGGAAAAGAATAAGGTGTGCAGCTGCCATCTGCATAAAGTCATATCTGATTCAGAGATTATGGTTATTGATGACAGTGAGGACAGTGATGGCAGGACATTACTTAAAAAACATGAATGTTATATACTTGATATATATAACCTGAATAAAGTATACAGATGCAATGCATATTATATTTCGAGCAGCAGCGGGGATGGCTATTGTTACTATACAGCCAGGATAGTTTCGCCAGTACAGAAAGTACAGAGGCGGCGTTACCAGCGGTATCCATGCCATTCGCTTTTTGCATATACTGTATTAGAAAAAACACAAGTACATGATATTATCAATAAAGAATGGGAAGATGTAAAAAAGAGCCTGTCAGGCATAAAAGGATTTAAGCAGGAAGCATTGTCTGATATAAGTGGCGGCGGGTTAAGGTTCACTTCCCACCAGATGATAGGTAAAGGGGAATACCTGTTCTGCGTTTTGAATTTTGGAGGATATAATAGTAAAAAAGCCTTTCCTGTAATATGTGAAGTAGTGTATTCAGGGGAAATGGCTAATATAAAAGATATTTTTGATATAAGGCTTAAATATGTTGGAATAACAGAGCAGCAGCGGGAACAAATTATAAATTTTGGTTTCTGGCTTGAAAGACAGAGAATTTAACTTCATAAAGCAAGCCCTTAAAGGGCACGCTTATAAAAAGGCAGCAAAGCAGAATAAATGCTTTGACAGAAAATACGTACCTGGGAGGCTATATAATGAAAAATATTTTGATTGTTGATGATTCTGCACTTATGAGAAGAACTATGTCTGATATAATAAATTCAGATGAGGAATTACATAATGACAAGTATGCAGTAAATGGTGAAGATGCCTTAAGGATATTAGAGGCTGGTGGAAAGTTTGATGCTATAGTTTTAGATATTAATATGCCTAAGATGAACGGTATTGAGTTCTTAAGGGCACTTAACAGGAAAGGGCGCAAAGAACGTGTAGTAATTGTAAGCACTATTGCAAGGGAAGGCGCTAAAGAAACTATACAGGCACTTGAATTAGGTGCGTTTGACTTTATAACCAAGCCTGACAGCCTTTCAGAAGCAAAAGGCCCGTCATTTGGGCAGAGGCTGGTTGAAATGCTGTATGCTGCCATCGGGCTGCGCACCTCTGAAACTTCCAACGAAGACGTTAAAAAAAGACTGCGTCCTTCTGTAACAAAGCCTGGAAGCCTTACAGGCACAAGCAGCCAGGGCACTGTAATGGCAAGGAAGCCTTTAGACAGTGGTACACGTGTATGCCCAGGAGGCGTTTCGGACAGGACCAACCATTCAAAAGCACCAGCAGGCAAAGGAACAAGGAAGCTTGTAGCACTTGCATGTTCCACAGGCGGGCCTAAGGCACTCCAGTATGTAGTACCTTTCCTGCCAGCAAACCTTGATGCACCTGTCCTTATTGTACAGCATATGCCAGAAGGTTTTACATCTTCTTTAAGCAAGAGGCTTGATGAACTTAGCAAGATTACTGTTAAAGAAGCATCGGACGGTGATGTATTAAAGAAGGGTGTTGTATATATTGCCAAGGGCGGTTCACAGATGCGCCTTGCTGAAAAAAGCAGGAGTGAGCATGTTGTAACTGTCAGGAAAGAGGCAGCAAGGAACGGGCTTAAACCATGTGCTGATATAATGTATGAATCTTTAATGGAGACCTCATTTGATGAAATAACCTGTGTTGTTATGACAGGTATGGGTGCAGATGGTACCCAGGGCATCCTGCAGCTTGAAAAGACTAACAAAGTCTACGTTATCGGCCAGGATGCAGAAAGCTGTACAGTATATGGCATGCCAAAGGCAATTGCTGAGACTGGTGCAGTGGACGAAGTAGTTACTTTAAAGGGCATTGCAGATGCTATTACAAAACACGTGGGGGTGTTATAAATGGATGTAAGCCAGTACCTTGAGATTTTTATTGATGAAACAAAAGAACATTTACAGACTCTGAGTGACCAGCTTATGATACTGGAACAAGAGCCTGAAAACATGGACACAATTAACGAGATTTTCCGTGCAGCCCATTCATTAAAGGGAATGGCAGGAACAATGGGATATAAGCGTATGCAGCGCCTGACACATGATATGGAAAATGTGTTCCAGGAAGTAAGAAGCGGCAATATGACTGTTAAGTCTGAGCTGGTGGATGTACTGTTCCGCGGGCTTGATGCGCTGGAAAGCTATCTTGCCAATATACTTGAAACGGCTGATGAGGGTACAGAAGATAATGATGAGATTATCAATACCCTTAACAGCATAGCAGATGCTGCAACTGGAAAGACCAGCGGGGAAAAGCCAGCAGAAGTGGCAGCAGCACCTGCACCAGAGGGGAATGTACCTGATGGTGGTGCAAAATATGGAAGCATACATATTACAGACTTTGAAAAGAATACATTTGAAAAGGCGAAAGCACAGAACCAGAATATTTTCGGAGTTACTGTGTACCTCCAGGAGTCATGTATACTTAAAGCAGCAAGGGCATTCCTTGTATTTAAAGCATTAGAAGAGCTTGGGGAAGTTATAAAGGCTGTACCTGATGTACAGGATATTGAAGATGAAAAGTTTGATATGGATTTCAGCCTTGTATACTTTACAAAGGAAAGCCTTGATAAAGTCAAAGCGGCAGTTGAAAATGTTTCAGAAGTTAAGGAAGCAATAGTAGGGCCATTTGAAATTGTTTTAGATGCAACAGAACCAGAGGTGAAACCAGAGCCGGAACCAGTTAAAGAAGAGCCTAAAGAGGCAGAGAAGCCAAAGCCGGCAGCACAGCCAGCGGCAGCTAAAGCAGCAGCTAAACCAGCAGAGGCAGCACAGCCAGCAGCTAAAAAGTCAACAGCAAAACCGGCTGTAGGACGTACAGTGCGTGTTGATATTGAAAAGCTGGATGTTCTTATGAACCTTGTAAGTGAGCTTATTATAGCTAAAAACGGGCTGGTATCAATAAATTCAACAGAAGAAGATACTAAGAGCGATGCTGCATTTAATGAGCAGATAGAATATCTTGAAAGTGTTACCACAAGCCTGCATGAGTCTGTTATGAAGGTAAGGATGGTACCTATTGAGAATGTAGTAAACCGTTTCCCACGTATGATAAGGGACTTAAGCAAAAAGCTTAATAAAAAGATGGAACTCCATATGACTGGTGAGGAAACAGAACTTGACCGTACAGTTATTGACGAGATTGGTGACCCTCTCCAGCACTTGTTAAGGAATTCAGCAGACCACGGTCTTGAAGACAATGACGAACGTATCGCACTTGGCAAGGAAGAAGTTGGAAATATTTATCTTGATGCGTACCAGGATGGTAACAATGTAAACATAGAGGTACGTGATGACGGTGCAGGAATTAATGTTGACAAAGTAAGGAACAAAGCTATTGAAAAAGGCACAATAACTGCTGAACAGGCAGAAAATATGACTGACAAGGAGATTATTGACCTTCTGTTCAGGCCTAGCTTTTCAACAGCAGAGAAAATTACAGACGTTTCAGGCAGGGGTGTCGGGCTTGATGTTGTTAAAACTAAGATTGAAGGCCTTGGCGGCAATATTGAGTGTAAATCTGTTATGGGTGAAGGCAGCAGCTTTATAATAAGGCTTCCTCTTACCCTTGCAATTATACAGGCACTTATGGTTGAGCTTGGTACTGAAAAATATGCTATACCATTAGGAAGCATTGAAACAATAGAGGATGTACTTGTAACAGATATTAAGTATGTGCAGACTAAAGAAGTTATTAACCTTAGGGGCACAGTTATCCCGCTTATACGTCTTGACCAGATACTTGATATTGAAGCAAGTGGCAATGAAACAGAGAGCCTTACAGTAGTAATTGTAAAGAAAAGTAATAAGCTTGCAGGGCTTGTTGTTGATAACCTTATCGGACAGCAGGAAATCGTTATTAAATCAATAGGCAGTTATATTAACTGCAGTAAAATGATAGGCGGTGCAACAATCCTTGGAGATGGTGAAATTGCTTTAATTCTTGAAGTAAATGCACTGGTATAAGGGGAGGTATAATCAATGGAAGAAATAAGTGACGTACAGAATATTGAAATAGCCGGTGAAGGCAAACAGTATATAGTTGTCCGCCTTGGAACAGAGCAGTATGGCATAGATATAAAATATGTTGATAATATTGTAAGGAACCAGAGAATTACAAGAGTGCCAAAAGCACAGCATTACTTTAAGGGTGTTATAAACCTGCGTGGTGAAATCATACCTGTAATGAGCTTACGCCTTAAGTTTGGTCTTGAACCTGACGAATATACAAATGCTACACGTATAATTATAATTAAGCTTGAACAGCAGTCACCAATAGGCATAATTGTTGATGAAGTAAAGGAAGTAGTTACCTTGACAGGAGGTTCTATAGACAAGGCAAACACATCAGACCCATCAGACCCTCTGATACAGTATCTGAGTGGCGTGGGCAAACATGGAAATGGGTTAATTTCCCTGCTTAATATTTCAGCCGTAATTGTTGGCAGGGAAAGCAAGGATGTGGTATAATATTATACCTGCTAAAAACTAGAGTTTTAAAACGCGGGTTTATCCGCTATACTATTTGCGCCGCCGGGTGCGGCATGGGGGATTATTATGCAAAAACCAGATAGTGAAATTATAGAATTTGATGTCCTGACAGAGATTGGAAATATAGGAGCTGGCAATGCGACAACCGCATTGTCACAGCTTATTAATGCACGTATTGACATGAATGTCCCTAAAGTTGCAATGCTTGAGTTTAGTGAACTGGCAGAAATTATTGGTGGTGCAGAAACCTTAGTTGCAGGTATTTTACTTTCCCTTGAAGGTGATGTTGACGGCATGATGCTGTTTGTACTAGAGAGTTCAGCCGCCCATATGCTAGTCAACCAGCTTATGGGGTGCGGGCAGCCGCCATCCCCTGCTACGGGCATGTTTAATGAAATAGAAGAGTCTGCATTAAAAGAGATTGGCAATATTATTGCGGGTTCATATTTATCATCTATTTCATCCCTGACTAATATGCTTATTACATCATCTGTACCATATCTTGCAGTAGATATGGCAGGGGCTATATTAAGCGTCCCTGCTATAGAGTTTGGTAAGATGGGGGATAAGGCTTTATTAATAGAGTCAAGGTTTAAGGACTTGGATGTAGATATAAGCGGTTATTTCATACTTATACCTACTATTGAGTCATATAAGAAAATGCTTCATTCATTAGGAATGTGACATGCTATATAAGTATAGGGGTATAGGTGATGAAAAATGGCAAATATGATTAAAGTCGGGATGGCAGATTTGAATATATGCCGTTCGCCAGATGCAATTACTACACTTGGGCTTGGTTCATGTGTAGGGGTTGCATTATATGATAAATCTACGCAGATAGCAGGGCTGGTTCATGTTATGCTGCCTGACAGCACAAAGGTAAGGCAGAACCAGAATAAAGCAAAATTTGCAGATACAGGGATAGACCAGTTAATACAGATGTTAATAAAAGCAGGTGCAAAAAGACCGATGCTTACTGCTAAAATTGCAGGAGGCGCACAGATGTTTGCATTCAGCTCTAATAATGATATGTTAAAAGTCGGCCAGAGAAATGTAGAAGCTGTCAAGTCAAAATTAAATTCCCTTGGCATACGTATACTTGCAGAGGATACAGGGCTTAATTTCGGACGTACAGTTGAGTTTTACCCTGAAACAGGGGATTTTGTGATAAAGGCAGTGGGAAAATCAGTAAGGACTATATAATTCAGGTTATGGGAGGCTTTTTTGTGAAGACAGATGTTATTCCAAAGATTATTACACTGGCAGCAGGGGCAGTAGTATGTATTGTATGTATAGTTAAAGATATAGAGACAGTCTACTCCTTAAAAGTCCTTTTGGCAACATTAATAATTTTTTACATAATAGGATGTATTGCAAAAAGGATAATAGGGCAAGTTAAAGATATCAATACAGTTATGAAACATGAAGAGGCAGAAACCGGGCAGGAACAGGAAGATATTACCATTGGGGAAGATTTATCCCCTGATGGCCTGGAAAATAAAATATAAAAGTTCATGAAAAACAGTAGAAAGGGTGTAGCTGTTCTATGGATGAAAATAGCAGGAACCGTTTATGGGAAGAGTATATACGTACCAGAAGCCCTAAGATAAGGGAACAGTTGATAATAGAGTATTCAGGCCTTGTTAAGATTGTTGCTGGAAGGCTTGGGATATATCTTGGTTATACTGTTGAGTATGATGATTTAGTAGGATATGGCATTTTTGGGCTTATAGATGCTATTGATAAGTTTGAACTTACTAAGGGTGTTAAGTTTGAAACATATGCAAGCCTGCGTATAAGGGGGTCTATCCTTGACCAGATTAGGAAAATGGACTGGATACCAAGAACACTCCGCCAGAAGCAGAAAAAGCTTGACCAGGCTATACAGGAGTTTGAAGCAAGGAACGGGCGCAGTGCGACAAATGAAGAACTGTCAAATGAGCTTGGCATATCAGGTGAAGAACTTGAAGGCCTTATTAACCAGACACAGATTGCAAGCCTTGTTTCGCTTGATGAATATCTTGAGCAGGGCAGTGAGGTCAGGGTTGAAGCAGGCAACAAGCCAAGATTTGAACAGCCAGAACAGGTTGTTGAACGCCAGGAACTTAAACGTATGCTTTCAGAAGCAATAAACGGGCTTAATGAAAATGAGCAGAAAGTCATTGCATTTTATTATTTTGAAGAACTGACACTGAAAGAAATCAGTAATATACTTGGTGTATCAGAGTCACGCGTTTCACAGTTACACACTAAATCCCTGAAAAAAATGAAAGAGAAACTAGGAAAAGAAAACATGGGAGTATTTGGAATTTGGAACATATAAGCACAGACATTTTTGTTTGTGCTTATCTCATATTGAAGGGGTGCAGGCATTCTTGTTACAGCCAGATGCATTCTTGTAGGAAAGAGGGGCATATGAATGAAAAGAAACGCATTTTTCCAGCTTGTACACAGGAAGGACGGGATTTATCTTAAGTCATATCCTGCTGTTGAGGGAGGCCTGCCATTAAAAAATGATGATATTTTGACATATCTTGTTAAAAAACAGTATAATGACATAGACCTTTCAATTATTAAGGAATTTGTCGACACAGCAGCCAAAAAACCAAATGCATATGTAAAGGTTATTGATGGCACAAGGCTGCCAGAGAATGAATATGCCCTTATTACAACCGGTGCAGACCGGCGTATGGCAAAGTTAAGGCTTTTTCCGCCATCAAATGAAGGAAAGCGTATTAGTATGGTGGATTTAATGGATTTAATAAAACAGAATGGCATTAAATATGGAATTATAGAGAAAAATATAGAAATAGCCCTTAAAGGAAGGATTTACTGTACAGATATACTTATAGCCAGGGCAAAGCTGCCAGTACAGGGAAGGAGTGCAAGCATTGAATATTTTTTTGATGTAAACAAGACCAGTACACCACAAATGGCAGAAGATGGCAGCGTAAATTTCCATAAGCTTGATATGATTGAGCGTGTAAAGGAAGGGCAGCTTCTTGCAAGGCTTACACCTGCAAAAAAAGGGTCTGATGGCATAGATGTGCTTGGTATGCCGTTAAATCCTGCCAAAGTTACTGTACTTTCATTAAAACATGGCAAAAACATACATCTGTCAGATGATAAACTTGAGATGTATTCGGATGTTTCTGGAAATGTTACCCTTATAGAAGATACTGTATTTGTTTCAAATGTTTATGAAGTACCAGCAGATGTAGGGCCTTCAACTGGTGATATAGATTATGACGGAAGTGTAGAAGTAAAAGGAAATGTGCTTACAGGATACACAGTAAAGGCATCAGGTGATATAACTGTTAATGGCGCTGTTGAGGGGGCAGTCCTGGACGCAGGAGGCAAAATTGTCCTGAAAAGGGGAATACAGGGCATGGGCAAAGGTAATATGAAGGCAAAAGGCGACATTATATCAAAATTTATAGAAAGTTCCAAAGTAACAAGTGGCGGCAGGATTATATCAGATGCTATTATGCATAGTGATGTCGTTTCGCAGGACTGTGTACAGGTACATGGCAAAAGAGGGCTTATCGCAGGAGGCAAGGTAAGGTCTGCAACAAAGATTGAAACAAAGACAGCAGGTTCATCAATGGGAACACAGACTGACCTTGAAGTTGGCATTGACCCTTCAATAATTGACAGATACCGTGGCATTGAAAAAGAAATAGAACTTTTAAGCAATGAGAAAGAAAAGTTAATGCAAAACTTACAGATTTTGCAGAAAAGGCTTAAAACAAAAGGAAAACTTGATGATGACAAAATGAAGATACTTAAAGTAAACAGCGCAAGGATAAAAGAGATTGATGAACAGATAGAAGCAGATACACAGGAATATGAAAACCTTGAGGCAGAACTTGAGAAAAAAGCTGGTGGTGGCAAAATAATTGTTGAGGATATAGCATATCCTGGTGTAAAACTGACTATATCAAATGTTGTTACCTATATACATACAGAAACCCAGCACAGTGCATTTGTACGTGAAGGGGCGGATATACGTATAAGGGGCATATAAAAAGAAAGGGGGACGCCATATGTCATTAACTATTGATTATCTTGCAATGCCGCCAAAGTCCCAGGAGGTTTCACAGATAAAGACAGGGGAACAGACGCGTATAAACCAGGAACAGCAGGAGGTTGCAACACAGTTCCAGAATACTGTTAAGCAGCAGTCCGAAACAACAGTACGCCGCAGGGATGTGGATAATGAAGAACTAAAAAACGAAGAACGCAATAAAGGCAAAAACAAGAAAAAACAGTCAAAAGAGGCTGCTAAAAAAGAGGAAGAAGAGGAAGCTAAAGAAAAAGAAAGAGCAGTAACCCCGTTCAGGGGAGGGCTTTTTGATATGAAAATATAGAATTATATTACTTTATAATGGTTATACTGCTTTACTATAAGTTAAGTAAGATGAATGGAGATATACAATGGCAATTTTAGAAGCAATAATGGTTATAATCGGGCTTGGTGCAGTATTTTTAAGTTTCAGGGCAACGGATGGCAATAGTACAGATACCAGCACAAGCAGTGCCAGCGGGGAAGAGCTTAAAAATGTTACAGATAAAGCAAAAGAAGCCTTAGACAAGTTTGACGGGGATATAGAGGCAAAAGCAGAGGAAGTTTTAAACAGTACAGATAATAAACTAAGCACTATATTAAATGAAAAAATAATGGGGCTTAGTGAGTATTCAGACCAGATTTTAGATAAAATGGAAAAAAACCATTCAGAAACAGTATTTTTATATGATATGCTGAATGAGAAGGAAAAAGAGATTAAAGAATTAGTACATGATATTGATGTATTAAAGGCTGATATAAGGGACGAACTGGCAAAAGAGTACCAGGAACACAGGAAACGCCTTGGAGAAGCATGCAGCAGCATACCACAGGCAGCAGTACCTGTATATAATAATGCCATACTGCCAGATGAATTATATGGCATTTCTACAAGTAACACTAATACAGTCCTAGAGGATACAGTACAGGAAGGCATAATTACCATGCCAGTTACAGAACTATCATATGAAGACGGAGATGACACAAACTCTTCTATGTATGATGTAGAAATAGCCAGGATTGAAGAACAGGAAATACGGGAGAAATCATTACGCAGGCTTTATGGCAGTATGGGAATAAGTGATATACAGGCAGCAGCAATTGAAGCAGGAATAGACCATGTAGACCGCAGTGATGAAATTATTTCCCTTTATAAAAAAGGGCGTTCTGTGCTGGAGATATCTAAAATGCTTGATATAGGGCAGGGCGAGGTAAAGTTTGTTATAGATATGTATAAAGCAAGCTGACAAGGCTGTTTTAAGTGTAATTACGAAAGGAAATAAATAAATGGATAAGAAACCGTTTTTAAGGGGGTTTGGCACAGGGGTTTTATTTGCGGCGGCCATACTTGGAATATCATTTACCGTAAGGACATCAGAACCAGCAACGATAGCAAGGGCAAAGAAACTCGGGATGGTTTTTGAAAGTAATAACCAGAAAGGGGTATTGTCTGAAACAAAAACACCAGAAGAAACAGTTATGCCAGAAACATCAGGAAATCCAGACAGTACAGCAACACCAGGCAATACAAGTACACCAGCAGGCACAGCTGCTCCTTCAGGTACACAAAAACCATCAAAAGAAAGGGCAACAGAAAAGCCTGCTGCTACAAAAGTGCCTGTAGCAACAAAAAAGCCTTCAAAGAAAGATAATGATATTGGAAAGCAGTTTGAAGATGAAAAAAATAACTTAAAGAAAGATATTGAGGATGAAAAGAAACAGCTTACAATTAATGATGGTGACTGGTCTGGGAAAGTAAGCAAGGAATTAGAGGATATGGGAATTATAGATAACGCGGCAGCATTTGACAAATACCTGTCAGATAATGGATACAGTGGTGTAATAAATTCAGGCACATATGATGTGTCGCCAGATGACACATACCATGAACTTGCAGAAAAGATAACATCACGTTTCAAGTAGGAATGGGTATGCCTGTTGTAAATTTATTCTGTTAATTATGGTATTATGGAGGGAATTATGGAGTTCAGGCCTTGTATTGATATACATAATGGTTCGGTCAAACAGATAGTCGGGTCAAGCCTTAATGATACTGGCAGCACTGCTGTAAATAATTTTGTATCTGGCATGGATGCGGGCTATTATGCAGACATGTATAAGAAAGATGGTTTTGCAGGGGGGCATATAATAATTCTTAACCCTGAAGGCAGCCCATATTATGAAGCAGACATGCAGCAGGCATCAGAAGCACTCAGGGTATTTAGCGGAGGCCTGCAGGCAGGAGGCGGCATAAATCCAGGAAATGCAAAGAAATTCCTGGATATGGGGGCGTCACATGTAATAGTTACATCATATGTATTCAGGGATGGAATTATAGATTATACAAGGCTCAAAGAACTTTCAGCAGTTACAGGCAAAGAAAGGCTTGTATTAGACCTTAGCTGCCGTTATGCAGATGATGGCTATTATATAGTAACAGACAGATGGCAGAAAACCACAAAAGAAAAACTTGGCAAAGAACTTTTGGATAAACTTGGAAAATATTGTGATGAATTTCTCGTACATGCTGTTGATGTAGAAGGAAAAGCATCTGGAATAGAAAAAGAAGTTATAAGCATACTTGCAGGCTGTAACAATAAAGTAACATATGCAGGCGGAATTCATTCAATAGAAGATATTACTTATATAGAAGAGCATGGAAAAGGAAAAGTAAACTTTACTATAGGAAGTGCCCTTGATTTATTTGGTGGAAACATTCCTTACAACAGTTTAAAGAAATATGCTGTAAACAAGTAAAACATATAATAATTAACACAGGATGTTTTACATGCCAGAGAAAAGACTAGCATAGTTGCCAGTCTTTTTTTATTTCCATATAATGTAATCTGTATTTATATAAAAAGTGTAAAAAATATTGTAATATAAATGTAACAAAGTTGTATCAATCTGTTATAATATTTATGAATAATATGAAAATCTGTACATTATGTAAAAAACTTGCATAAAAAATGCCATAGTCTTTTATATAAAATGCATAAAAAACAGCACCTCCAAAATAACAGTTTTTTCTTAGCAGAACTAAAATAGGGATAAGGGGTTGAAATTTTTAAAATTTATGTTATAATTGTTACATAAATGTTAAGAAAAAATATAAGAAATGTTTCAACAAGGATTTGGAACAAGGAGGTTGTTATGAAGTTAAAAAAATTTGCAGCGCTGGCACTTATGTTTACAGCAGCTTCGGGATTAGCAATGAAGCCAGCTTCAATGGTTACAGCAGTTGCAAGTGAGGTAGTTTCTGAGGGGCCGGCTATAGAAGCAGATAATACACCATATTATACAGATGTAAATACAACTGCTGCTGATACAGATACCACTGTTAATACAAATACAGATGTGGCTGCAGGGGAAAATACAGATACAATAAATAACACCAGTAGTGATACAGATACTTCAGATAGTAATTCAAAAAACAAAACTGCCAAAAATAAGAAGAAAAGCAAACCAAAGACAAAAACAAATAAAAAAGCAAGCAAGAAAACAAGGAAGAAAAGCAAAAGCAATTATTCAAAGGCAGATTTAAGGCTTATGTCAAGCATAATTAACTGTGAAGCTGGAATTGAGCCATACCAGGGCAAACTTGCTGTCGGAATAGTTGTTATGAACCGTATTAAATCAAAAGATTTCCCAAACACATTAAGGGGAGTTATATACCAGAGTGGCCAGTTTTCACCAGTCAGGAACGGTTCATTAAACAGAAGGCTTTCAGAATATGACTCTGGCAGGATTAAATCAAAGCAGTGGAAAACATGCATAAAGGCAGCCAAAAAGGTATTAAACGGCCAGCGTACTATTTTATACAGGGGAAAAGAAAAGAAAATGAACAGCTTTTACTTTTTCAGTGTAGGTTTAAGAGGGGCACGCCTTAGTGTTGGAGGACATAAATTCAAATAATAAATATAAAAATACAAAAACTTTTAGAGAGATTAATTAATATAGATTAGTTTTACTGGGGCAGATTTAAAAAGTCTGCTCTTTTTTAGTAAATTTTAAGAAAGTATTTGCAGCATACAAAAATTATACTTTTATATTTTTGTATATTGTGGTAAAATATTAAATAGCGTTTTTAGCTGTATAAGAAAATCAAAGGAGGAACGATAGTGAGTAGTCCGGTTGATGAAAAAGAAACTGTTTCGCGTAATTTTATTGAAAATATTATTGATAAAGATATTGAGGAGGGATGCTGTAAGAAAGTTGTTACACGCTTTCCACCTGAGCCGAATGGTTATCTCCATATAGGTCATGCAAAGTCAATAGTCCTTAATTCAGGGCTTGCACAGGAGTATGGTGGTGTTTTTCATCTGAGGTTTGATGATACTAATCCAATAAAAGAGGAATCAGAGTTTGTTGAGTCTATTATAGAAGATGTAAAATGGATATGTGGTGATTTGGATAAAAGCCAGGTTTATTATGCATCAGAATACTTTGATACAATGTATGAATGTGCAGTAAAGCTGGTTAAAAAAGGAAAAGCATATGTTTGTGATTTGTCTGCTGAAGGGATAAGGGAGTACAGGGGTACATTAAAAGAACCAGGCAGGCCAAGTCCCTACAGGGAACGTACAGTTGAAGAAAACCTTGATTTATTTGAACGTATGCGTGCAGGTGAGTTTGAGGACGGTTCAAAAGTACTGCGTGCTAAAATAGATATGGCATCACCAAATATGAATATGAGAGACCCTGTAATTTACAGGATTGCAAGAATAAACCACCATAATACAGGTGACAAGTGGTGCATTTATCCTATGTATGATTTTGCGCATCCTATAGAAGATGCAATAGAAGGTATAAGCCATTCAATATGCACACTTGAGTTTGAAGACCACAGGCCGCTTTACGACTGGGTAGTGCGTGAGCTTGAGTTTGAGAACCCGCCAAAACAGATTGAATTTGCTAAACTTTACCTTACTAATGTTGTTACTGGTAAACGTTATATTAAAAAACTGGTTGAAGATGGCATAGTAGATGGCTGGGACGACCCAAGGCTTGTTTCCATAGCAGCACTCAGACGCCGTGGTTTTACTCCAGAGTCAATACGTAATTTTATTAAATTATCAGGTATTTCAAAGGCACAAAGTTCTTCTGATTATGCAATGCTTGAATATTGTGTACGTGAGGACTTAAAACTTAAGCGTCCCCGTATGATGGCAGTATTAGACCCTGTTAAGCTGGTAATAACAAATTATCCTGAAAATGAAATAGAATACCTTGATGTTTCCAACAACCAGGAAAATGAGGAAATGGGCACACGCAAAGTGCCATTTGGCAAGGAGCTTTACATTGACAGGGCTGACTTTATGGTTGAACCGCCAAAGAAATATTTCAGGCTTTTCCCAGGCAATGAGGTAAGGCTTATGAATGCCTACTTTGTGACATGTACTGGATATGAAACAGATGATAGTGGCAATGTAACAGAAGTATATTGCACTTATGACCCTGAAACAAAGAGTGGAAGCGGTTTTGCAGGAAGAAAGGTAAAAGGGACAATACACTGGGTCTGCGCTGAAACAGCAGAAAAAGCAGAAGTCCGTTTATATGAAAATATTGTAGATGAGGAAAAAGGGGTATATAATGAAGATGGTACAATTAATTTAAACCCAGATTCATTAACTGTACTTGGTAACTGTTATATAGAGCCAGCACTTGCAGAAGCAGCGCCTATGGATAGTTTCCAGTTTGTAAGGCATGGTTATTTTTGTGCTGATTTAAAAGACTCACGCAGGGATAACCTTGTATTTAACAGGATAGTTTCACTAAAGAATTCGTATAAACCAGATTAAGGAGGTAATCAGATGAGTTTATTTAATGGTCTTGAAAAATTTGGGCTTGGAAAGCTTCAGAAAATGGATGTATTTGAAAAGGATGAGAAGAAGGAGGAAAAGGCAGCGCCAAAGCCAGAACCAAAGCCTGAGCCAGCACCAAAGCCTGAAGTCCATGAGTCAGACCTGCTTTTTGACAAGTCATATACATGTCCTGTATGTGACAAGGCTTTCCGTTCCAAAATGATTAAAACAGGCAAGGTAAAGCTGCTTAAACAGGATACAGATTTAAGACCAATATACAAGTATGTTGATTCTATAAAATATGATGTATTAGTATGCCCAAGATGCGGTTATGGTGCACTTAGCAGGTTCTTTAAATTTATGATGCCATCACAGGCAAAGCTTATCAGCGAAAATATATCAAGGAATTTTAAAGGACTGCCAGAAACAGGTGACACATATTCTTATGATGATGCTATTGCACGTTACCAGCTTGCCCTTGCCAATGCTATCGTAAAGAAAGCAAAGGCAAGTGAAAGGGCATATACCTGCTTAAAAATGGCATGGCTGTACAGAGGAAAAGCGGAGACACTGCCAGAAGATACTCCTGACCGTGATAAAATAATAAGTGAACTTAAAAAAGAAGAAGAGTCACTGCTTGTTACTGCATATGAGGGATTTTCGGATTCATTCTTAAAAGAGGATTTCCCAATGTGCGGAATGGATGAGCTTACTGTTACATACCTTGTAGCAGAACTTGCAAGGCGTGCTGGCCAGTATGATGATGCAGTACGCTGGATTTCAAGGGTGCTTACATCAAGAAATGCAAGTGAACGTATTAAAGAAAAAGCCAGGGTTGTAAAAGACCTTGTAGAAGAAGATAGAAAGAACGAAGAAGAAACACAGGCATAATATATATTACAATACATGTAATTAAACACATAAAACCTGCCCCTCTGCCATATAACAGAGGGGCAGGTTTTAATATATTTCCTTGCATTATTTTTTAAGAAATTTCTTTCTATGTAGCATTATTTTTATTCTTCAAAATAACTGTTAGTTTTTATAATACTTCTAGGTACTGCATCTTTAGAGTTTTTCCAGGGTTTATCCTCATTCCGGTAATCAAATTTATCAATAAACCATTCCAAATCATCAATTACGCGCTGCATATTTTCAAAATAAACATTGTCCAGGTCATTTATAAATTCCTTTTGTTTAGTGCCATTTAATGAACTTGAAGCATCATATAACATACCATAATGTTTGTTACAGAAGCCTTTGCACTGGGTGAATTTACTGCGGAAACTGTCATCATTTACGTAACAGTGCAGTACAGTGGCTATGTAACGTCCAAATACATTTTTAATACGGTTACAGATAAAACACGAATTTTCAAGATTTGAAGTATATTCATTTACACCTGCCTGTTCCTTTTTTGCAAAAAGCCCTTTTTTAGATGGCTGTGATGACTTACTGATATGCTTAAGCTTATCTGTAGAATACTTCATATGTGTATGCAGCATAAGGGCAACCCCAAGCCTGTTCTGGTTTTTATAAAGCTGTTTCATATGGTGGGTACAAAACCCTGTCTTGTCAGTTTCAAGCCTTATATCATCCTCCATATAACTAGGGCCAAGAGTGAAATCAACAGCTTCATGTTCAAGTTCCGTATACATAAGGCAGAGCGGACATTCACAGTCCTTGCTGAAAGCATCATTAACTGGAATAGTATATAATTGTTCTTTCATAAATTTCTCAATTCCTCCATTTAACAGGATTATCTTCAGATACATATAAATTCATTATACATGATTTAGTTTTATGTTGCAATCGGGTTCTATATATGATAGATGATTTCCAGTTATCTTTTGTTGGTGTAATTTGGTGGGCGGACGGTTTCTGTGCCAGAGCCAGAATATTCCGTACAGGGGCACGTTCTCACTACGTTAACCCACG
>CAJTRU010000013.1:0-60741 GCA_910579085.1 uncultured Lachnospiraceae bacterium
GTGAGAACGTGCCCCTGTACGGAATATTCTGGCTCTGGCACAGAAACCGTCCGCCAATCCATAAAAACACAAAAACAAGATAACTGGAACTTTTATTTTTCAAAAAAGTATAAGGTTGCAATTGTTGTCTGTGTAATATAATTTATATTGTATAGAATTAGGGAGGATTTTATATGCTTATTGGAAATAATAATTACATATATTCAACAGAAGTAAGGGATAATGATGTACAGCGTGCTTCGTTTAACCAGCTTGTAAGAAATACATTTGGATTTGATTTTACAGAATGGTACAGGGCAGGGTACTGGGGAGAGATGTATATTCCACATGTGCTGCTGGATGGAAACCAGGTGGTTTCTAATGTTTCTGTAAACATTATGCATTTTGAAGTATGTGGTATACAAAAGAATTATATACAGCTAGGGACAGTTATGACAGATAGCAGGTATTGTGGCAGGGGCTTAAACAGGTATATAATGGAGAATATTTTAGAAGAATATGCAGGCAGGGCGGATGGTATATATTTATTTGCAAATGATACGGTGCTGGATTATTACCCTAAGTTTGGATTTGTGCCTGCAAAAGAATATGAATACTTTATGGTTTGTGGTGATATGGATAATATAGAGCCTTATATTATAGAAAAAACTGATATGTCACAAAACCAGCAGTACAGGAGGTTTTACAATTCAATAGAAAGTTATCATTATAATACAGGCTTTTTAAACCAGAATGATGGGATGTATATGGATAAAAACATTGGACTTTATTATTTCTGGATGTCAGCAGGTTTTGGGGGTTGCGTTTATTATATACCTGAAAGTAGTGTTTATATTGTTGCATCCATTGAAGGGGAAGTATTGTATATCCACCAGGTTTTTGGAAAAGAACATATAGAAATAAAACGTCTTGCAAAATCATTTGGTGGCAGGGTGAAGGAAGTAGTAACTGGATATACCCCTGCCTGTAAGGAAGAGTTCCAGGCAAGGGAACATAAGGAAGAGGACTGCACTTTATTTATAATGGGAGAAGATTTGCAGCGAATGGAAAAGGAGAAAATGATGTTTCCTGTTTTTTCACATGCATGATTTCCTGTACAGTTAAATAAAATACTTGTATATATGGAATATTAATTGAAGGGAAACATTTATTGTAAGCAATTATTGTTTATTTTTAATTAATATTCCTGCTATATCTGCCAGTATCCAGCCAATAGGGATTGACCACCATATTGCTGTTACCCCTAAAGGTGTATTTGGTGCAAGGATATAAGAAAGCAGTACCCTTGTCCCAAGGGATATAATTGTTAATATAAGTGATATTCCAGATTTTTGTATTCCCCTGAAATATCCATATAACAAAAACAGAAGCCCAATTCCAAAATAAAATGTACCTTCTATTTTTAAATATTGTATTCCTGCTAAAATAATTTCTGTTTCATCTGCCTCTACAAACATACACATAAACTGCCTGGCAAATATCCATATTATGGCGGATACAGCCAGACAGAATGTGACGGATACGATAGCCGCAGTTTTTGTTCCTTTCTGTATGCGTTCATTCTTTTTCGCACCATAATTTTGTGAAATAAACAAAGAGTAGGCATTTCCAAATTCCTGCGCAGGCATATAAGCAAGTGTATCAATTTTTACTGCTGCTGCAAATGCTGCCATAATGGCAGTGCCAAAACTATTTACAAGGCCTTGTACCATTAAAATACCAAAATTCATAACAGACTGCTGCATACTTGTAAACACATCAGTTTTTATAATTATTTTTAGTCTTGTCCATTGCAGCCTGCCCTGGAATTTAATAAATTGTGGATATTTCCATATTGTATAAAATGTAATTCCAAGACCTGCAAAGCCTTGTGAAATTACGGTTGCTGCTGCTGTTCCTGGAATTCCCTTTTTCAAGGAAATAACAAAATATAAGTCAAGCGCAATATTCATTATAGAAGATATTGCAAGAAAGTACAGCGGGACAACTGAATTGCCAGTAGAGCGCAGCAGATATGCAAAAAAGTTATACAGGAATGTAAAACCAATTCCAATAAAAACTATTTTTATATATGTACGCATTAAATTATATATATTGTCTGGTACTGAAACCAGATGCAGTATTATATCTGTGCCAGGAAATACAATTAAGTATATTAACAGGGTTGCTGTACCAATAAAATAAAAGGATAATTGTACATCCTGCTGCATTTCTTTTATCTTTCCAGCCCCATACCATTTGGAAAATAAAGCGCCGCTGCCCATGCACAGCCCAATAATAATAGAAGTTATAAATGTCATAAGGGTATAAGCTGAACCAGCAGCCGCTAAGGCTTTTGTACCAATATAACGTCCAGCTATAAGGGTATCAGCTATATTATAAATTTGCTGTAATAAATTTCCTGCCATCATAGGCAGGGCAAATAATAAAAGGTTTTTTAAAATATTTCCTTCTGTAAGTTTTGTATTTTTATTAATTATATTAGCAGACATAAGATAATTACCATTTCTTCTTTTTTGTTATATTATACCATACAGTGGGTTAAACCATATAGGTATAAAAATCGATATGTATGCAGGAGCATTTTTTCGTGCTGTGCCTGTTTGGTAATGTTTTTACCATGCCTGGCAAATTTATTGTTTTGCCATATTATCCATTTTTTGTTCTGGCAATTTAAACAAGAGTATAATTGCACCTATAAGGAGTATACACATACCAATAATTCCTGTTGGCATTGGGCCAAGTAAAGAGCTTTGTGTGGATAAGGATACCCAGATACTTGCTTCCCCGGTTATATCAACAGCACCGTGTATAATTGCTGCGTACATACAGTTGTTATATTTTAATGTTACATAGGATGACCATGTACCCAATACTATGCAGGTAAGCACCATCAGGGCAATACCAGAAAAAGGAGCGCCTGCGTAATCATTACCATAGTTCATGCCAAAGTAAACTAGTGGGGCGTGTGCCATTCCCCATAATGCGCCGTTTAAGATAACGGCATATCTGGCAGGAAGTTTTCTGTATAACAGTGGAAGCAGGTAGCCCTGCCAGCCAATGTCTTCGCCTAGCGCAATAAACCAGACAGGAAAGCATAATGCTGATATTATATATAAAATTATGCCCATCATCAACATAGAAAAGATTGTAAAATTGATTTCTGGGGGTGCGCCGAAAGCTCCATAGGTCTGTGAAATGTATTGGCCACTGAAATCTAAATCATCCGGAAAAATAAAAAAGAAAGCAATTATTCCGCATAAAATAGCGGCTGTTGGAACTAATGCCGAGAAAAGCAGGGCTTTTTTGTTTTGCCAAAACTTAATGCTGAATTTTAATGGTGATTTGTCTTTTGTAATTTTTCTTGTAATAAATACTGCCAAGGCAGGCGTTCCCATAAATATAGCTGGAAAACTTAAAAAAGCATAAACATTTTTTCCAGCAGGTCCAGGCAAAAGAACAGCTATTAGCCATAAGCAGTAATAAATTCCAAAAACGGTTGTTAAATATATAAAAATTCTTTTTGTCTCAAGAGTGGAAATAGTTTTATTTGTTTTCATAATTTTCCTCCAAATCTGTTTTTGCACCTGCTTGTGATAAGAAAGTAAGTGCAGCCTGGTTAACCATTTTGATAATTTCTTCCTTTGAAGATGTAATAACTCCCGAAGCGGCAAAGCAGGCAAGTCCGTGAGTATAAATCATTGTATTCTGGAAAAAACTGTTTACATTCTCTTTTGGTATTTTTAAATAATCTGCAATCTGTCCAGCAATAGCTGAATTCTCACTGGCATTTACCAAGACATCAAGACCACCTGCCTGGAACCCGCTCTCCCCGCTCATGTAAAGATATTTAAAGAGATTTGGCTCGTCAAATGCAAGGTTTATATAGGCGGTTCCAATACCTGCAAAGGCATCCATTCCGTTCTGGGTGCAGGGACGCATTTTCTCATTAGCATAATCCAGGGCATATACAGCTAAAGCCTTACGAAGTCCTGCCATGTTTTCAAAATGCCATACAAGGGGCTGTGTAGAGCAGCCAATTTCTTTTGATAATGTCTTAATATTAATAGCAGAATATCCATCACGTATAATCATTTCTAATGCCGTCTGTAAAATCATTTCCTTTGAAACCTGTGTTTTTCTTGCCATTTTACCACCTTTAAATTCTATAAATTGATTTATATAATCCTGTTTATATTATAACCAGTAATTGTGTTTTGTCAACCCATCTGGATTTTCCTAAGTGTTTTTTGCATAAATATTTTTTCTCTTCATATACATTGTGTAAAGGCATCTTTATTAATGTGCATAAAGAGAGGAGGCTGGTTATGGACAAGGACAATACCATGCAGGTTATGCAGATACTTCCTGTTGTAATAAGAAAAAGGTTTTCTGAGGTTTTTAAGGATTTATCTGATGTGCAGGAGATACGTTTAAGGGCAGGAAGGCCAGTTATAATTTTATATGGCAAATCTGAATATTTTTTAGGTATAAACGGCGGCCTTACGCATAATATAAAAAAGGCATATTATGTTTCTGCTGGTGAATTAAGGGAGGCAATGGATTATATAAGCAGCTATTCAAGATATGCGTTTGAAGAAGAACTAAGACAGGGATATATTACTATACAAGGAGGACACAGAATAGGCGTGGCAGGGAAAATAATATGGGAGAATGGAAGAGTAAAAAATATGGGTAATATATCGTTTATGAATATAAGGGTGGCACACCAGATACCAGGATGTGGTGAAAAACTTATGCAATATATAAGGCATGGGGACAGTATTTATAATACACTTGTTATTTCACCGCCAAGATGTGGCAAGACCACTCTTTTAAGGGATATGATACGCATACTTTCTAATGGTGATAGCTGCAACAGGGGATTTACAGTTGGTGTTGTAGATGAGCGTTCGGAACTTGGGGCATGTTACAGGGGATGCCCGCAGAATGACCTTGGATACCGTTCTGATGTGCTGGATGGCTGCCCTAAGGCAGAGGGGATGATGATGCTTGTCCGTTCGATGTCACCAGAAATTATTGCGGTTGATGAGATTGGTTCTAACCAGGACGCAAATGCTGTGGATTATGTAATGAACTGTGGAATACGGGTAATTGCTACAGTACATGGGCTTGATATGAGTGAAATAAGGAACAAGCCTGTGCTTGGAAGCCTTGTAAAAGAACAGGCTTTTAAGCGGTACATATTGCTGGAGGCAGGCAAGATAGGAATAGTGGGCAAGGTATTTGATGAGAGGGGCTCAGTGATATGTAACCAGGAATACAGAGTAGAAAATACATCTAATGTGGTAAGAAACACTGCATAAGATGTACTAAGTTCTGTACAGGAAAACGCAAAAACGGCGTTTTTAATTTTTATTTATGCATTGGAATACAGGAAGGGTGAAAAGTGCGTGGTAAAGTTTATAGGCGTAGTTTTTATAATATCAGGCGGTGTGCTTGCAGGACATTATTTTGCAGAGAAAAGCCTTATACGTATACATATTTTAGAAGAACTTGAGCAGGCGTTACAATTTATGTATGGCGAGATAGAATATGCAGCATCTGATATTACAGGAATATTTGGAAGCCTTTCAGCAAGAAGCAGGTACTGTAAAGATTTCTGGCTTTATATGCATGACAGGCTTTTAGAAAATGAGGGTGGTGCTTTATACAGCATATGGGAGGACGGGCTGGATAAGAGTGTATGGTCTAAGTATCTTTTATATGAAGACAGGCTTTTTATGGGTGAAGCGGGAAAGAATATTGGCAACCTGGACAGGCAGAGCCAGCTCCATACACTGGAAATATTTAAGAAAAGGCTAGGCAATATAATACTTGCAGCAAGAAGTGAATATAAAGGAAGGGCAAAGGTATGCCACGCAGCGGGGGCAGCGGCAGGGATTTTTTTAAGCATACTGTTAGTTTAGCTTATGGAAGGACAGGGTGTATAAATGACAATTAATCTTATTTTTAAAATTGCTGCCGTAGGAATACTTGTATCAGTGCTTGGACAGGTCCTTAAACATTCGGGAAGGGATGAACAGGCATTTCTTGTAAGCCTGGCAGGACTGATACTTGTGCTGTTATGGGTAGTGCCATATATAGAGGATTTATTTGAAACAATACAGAGGCTGTTTGCAATGGGTTGAAAGGCAGGTTTTTATATGATAAAAGTTGCTGTTATCGGGGTTATAGCTATTTTTCTTGCAATGGCTGTTAAGAATGACAAACAGGAATTTGCTATGCTTGTTATTCTGTCTGCAAGTCTTATTATACTTGGACTTGCCTTGTCGAAGATAGGTGATGTGCTGGAAATAATACATATGATGGAGAGGTATCTTGGCAATAATTCACTATATATAAATATCCTGCTTAAAATGGTCGGGATTACATATGTTGCAGAGTTTTCATCTAATTTATGCCGGGATGCAGGTTTTGGGGCAATTGGCAACCAGATTGAATTTTTTGGGAAAGTTATGATAATTGCTGTAAGTATGCCTGTTATTAAATCACTTATACAGACTATTTCAGAATTCTGACCAGGCAGGAAGAAAGTTTCTATAAACCATAAAGGCTTTCTTGGTTTTGAAGAAGGCATCCATAATTAAAAGGGACAAGGTGTGTGTATGGATGATATTACTGGCAGCATTATGCAGGAGATTTCAGGTGATGAAATACAAAAAATTATGGATGAAACACTTAAAGGCGGGGACTTCGATTTTTCGGATTATGTAGGAAGCATTATAAATGGCAGAAGCCCTTTTTCATTTGAAGAGGCAGCAAAGTATATATTAGACGGGATTTATAATAATATTGTGCAGGAAAAAAATATTTATATATACCTGGTTGTAATAGCAGTTATGGGTGCGCTTATATCTAATTTTTCTAAACTGCTACAAGGGAAAAAGGTTGCTGAAACGGCGTTTTATATGGTGTATATGCTGTTTTTTTCAGTTCTGGCAGTTTCATTTACACAGGTGTGCAGCATTGCTTCAGAAACACTTGTAAATGTATCTGATTTTTTAAAGGTATTTTCAACAGCTTATTTTACATGTATTGCATTTACAAACGGAAGTGTAGCAGGCAGCGTATTTTATGAATTTACGCTTGTTATGATGAATGTAACAAGCTATGTGGTAGTAAAGTTTGCGCTTCCTGCCATACAGTTTTATTTTTTCCTGAGGATTGCCAGCCAGATTTCGGAGGAAGATATATTTTCCAGGCTGGCAAAACTTGTTAAAGATATTGTAAGTACAGGGCTTAAAACAATGTTTGGAATTATTATGGGGGTAAATGTTGTACAAGGGCTTGTAGTGCCTGTTGCTGCTGAGGCAAAAAATTCGCTTGTTGTTAAAATGGGAAGTGCAATACCTGGAATTGGAAATACAGTGGGAAGTGTGGCAAGTACGGTTTTGTCTGCTGGCAAACTTGTTAAAAATGCTGTAGGGATAACAGGGATAATTGTTGTTGTGTTTATATGCCTTATACCTTTAACAAGAATACTTATAAGTAAATTTATGTACCAGTTAATTTCTGCATTTATCCAGCCAGTATCCGACAAAAGGATTACAAGCTGTCTTGATGCTGTAGTGGAGTCGCTTAAAATGCAGCTTTATGCAACAGGGACTGGATGTATAATGTTTATTATTTCCATTGCGCTTACAAGTGCCATGACAACATAGGTGTTTCCAGGGAAATAATGCAAGAAGGAGGAGGTTATGGCAGCTTTTATAAAAAGTGTGTTAATATTTACACTGCTTGTAACAGTAATGAAAGGGCTGGTAAACAGTGAAAGTTTCCGGATATATTTTAAATTTTTCAGCGGGCTTGTGCTTATCCTGTTAATGATTACACCACTGGTAAATTTCCTGTCAGGTGATAATGGCTGGTACAGCCTGCTTGAACAGGAGATTTTTAATTTTAACCTTGAAGGGATAAATGATGAACTGGAAGTGGCTGATGGGAAATTTGAAGAGATTATAAGGGAACAATGTAAAAAAGATATTGAAGAACAGGTTATAAAACTTGCAGATAACAGGGGGATTGGCATTAAAAATGTAGACATATCGCTTGGGGAACAGGATGGCTCTATACAGGTTAATTCAGTTGATATAAATATTGATAAACAAAATAAAACAGATTACAAAGATATAAACGGACCAGACATAAATACCACTAACAATAATATACAGGACATAGAAGATATAGAGATTGCAGATATTACTGGCAGCATGGAGGCAGTGGATGCTATGTCAGATGAAGGAAACAGGAGAAAGGCGTCTGGTAAAAATGTCCGTAAATTAAAGGAAGATATAAGCACTTATTTTATTATAAAGGAGGCGGCGGTAAACATATGGGAATAAAGTGGGACGGCAGGCGTCTGGGAAAGTTTATGGAAGACAGGGGGCAGGTTATCCAGAAAATAGGCCTGTGGCGTATTGCACTTATAATAATTGCGGGAATTGTGCTTGTTATAGCGTCTGTTACGGATAAAAAAGGGAATAATGGTAATACAGATACACTTTACAATAACAGTGAAGAAGACGGTTATGGCAGCTCTTCTGGCAATCTGGATGAGTCTGCTGCCTTAGGTGCAATGGCGGAGTATGCAGCAAGGGAAGAGAGCAAGCTTGAGAAAATTCTTGGGCAGGCTGAGGGCATTGGCAGGACAAAGGTAATGATTACACTTGCTTCTTCAGAAGAACATATGGTGCTGCAGGATACTGACAACAAGGAAAATACTGTAGAAGAGCACGACCGGAACGGCGGCATAAGGCAACAGGAGGAGTATAGCTTAAAAAGTGAAAATGTAATAATTTCATCAGATGGCAGTGAACATCCTTATGTTGTGCAGGTAAATTCACCTAAAATAGAGGGAGTGGTAGTTGTAGCAGAAGGTGCGGGCAATGGAAAAAAAGATAGTGAAATAATTGATGCAGTTGTGGCATTATTTTCGGTTGAACCTCATAAAATCAAAGTAATGAAGATGGAATAATGCAAAGAAAGGATTTTAATGAAATGAAGAAAACGTCACACAAAAACCAGATTATTATTACTGCACTTGCTGTAATGATAGTAGTAGCAGGGTATCTTAACTTTACTGGCCAGGAAATAAGCACAAGCGGCCTTACAAAAAGCAATAAGGAAACAGCCAGCAATAATACCAGCAAAACTACAGAGGACAATAGTTCTTCTGCTGGACAGACAGCAGACAACAGCAAAGATGAAGGTGATATTACCAAAGACATTTCGGCAGAAGATATTGGCAACGATGACTATGTAGTAGCTGATACTGGAGAGGTTGTAGCATCGGAAGAAAATCCAGGTGAAGCAGTAATGGTGTCAAATACAATAGGGGCAGATTATTTTGCATCTGCAAAACTGGCAAGGGAACAGACACGTGCAAAGAACAAAGAAACCCTTATGAACATAGTTAATAATAAAGCCATTGCTTCAGCAGACAAGAAATCTGCAATAAGGCAGGTGGCCAATATCACAAAAAATTCTGAAAAAGAAAATGCTGCGGAACTTATGCTCCAGGCAAAAGGTTTCCAAAATGCAGTAGTAAGCATAAACGAGGGCAATGCAGATGTTGTAGTTGATGCAAACGGGCTTACAGAACAACAGATAGCACAGATAGAAGATATTGTCAGAAGAAAAACGGGCATAGAAGCAGATAAAATTGTAATAACACCTGTAAAAGTTACAGATAATAATGAATAAGGATGTGCGTACGTACGCAAGGTTTCCATATCCAGCTAAAATATATTCCATGACAAAGCACGCTTCCGCTACGTTGGCATACGCAGCGGCGCATAAAATCTGAAAAAACCAGATTTAAACGTCGGCGATGCCAAAGTACATTTGCCATGGAATAATATTTTAGCTGGAACACTGGAAACATGCTGCCTGCTGGCAGAATAATCCCCGCCACCCCATAATTTACAGTTATCTTATACCATATGTTTTATTACAGGTTTATGATGGCAGGTTTCCAGTGCACAGATGCCAGCAATATTCCATAAAAGGGGTACTTTAAGCCCGCCGGCATTTAAGCTATATCTTTAATGTTATGAAAGAAACGCCAGTTTATTTTGGAACATTAAAGATATAGCTTTATGTGCCGCTGCGTGGCTTACCGTAGCGGAAGCGTACCCCTTTTATGGAATATTCTGGCTCTGGCAGCAGAAACCGTCCGTCCACTAACAAAAGATAACTGGAAATTTATGAAACGGACGTGTCCGTCCGTCAAAAACGATTGCAAATCTTTGGCATTTTGGTATAATAAACTAGATATAAGTGTATAACTTGTGTATATACAGAACCAAGGAGGGGACTGGCATGTCAAAGGAACAAGAACCAAAGGAGTATATTATGGACAAAAAAGGAACAGGGGAAGTCAAAATTGCATCAGACGTTGTTGCTATTATAGCGGCGATTGCTGCTACAGAAACTGATGGTGTAAGCTCAATGGCAGGAAATATTACTAATGAGCTGGTAGGCAAGTTTGGCATGAAGAAACTGTCAAAGGGAGTAAAAGTAACAATGGAAGAGGGTCTTGTACATGTAGATATTATGCTTAATGTAAAATATGGTTACAGCATTAAAAGCGTATCAGAGCAGGTACAGAACAGGGTAAGCCAGCAGATTGAAACAATGACAGGTCTTGTAGTTCCTGAAGTAAATGTCAGGGTTGCAGGGGTGAATTTAAGTGAATAATAATGTATAAACAGCAGCACAGGAAGGCAGGAAAGTAAGGTACGGTAGAGATTATGACAAGAAAAAAAATAAGGGAAAATTTATACATTATGCTGTTCCGTCTGGACTTTTACAATAAAGAAGATGTAAAAAACCAGGCAGAGAATTATCTTGAAGAAGAGATAGAAAATGCATCTGAAAAAGATAAAGAGGAACTTCGTAATAAGTTTAACATTGTGTTAGAGCATCTTGAGGAAATTGATGCACAGATTGAGGCAAAGTCTAAAGGATGGACAGTGAACAGAATAGCTAAGGCAGAACTTACAGTATTGCGCCTTGCTGTCTTTGAACTGCTTTATTCAGATGATGTGCCAGATGGAGTAGCTATTAATGAGGCAGTAGAGCTTTCAAAGCTGTATTGTGCTGATAAGGCAAAAGGGTTTATTAATGGAATTCTTGCATCAGTTGTAAAAAGCAAAGAAAATAAGGAAAATAAAGAAAGCCAGGAGAACAACAGCCTGGAGGAGTGATGCTATGGGGGAAGCCAGGTCAGTTTCCCAGGTAAATTTATATATTAAAAATATGTTTACCAGGGAATATGCACTGAATAATATTTCTGTAAGGGGAGAGGTATCCAACTGTAAATATCATTCGTCAGGGCATATTTATTTTACAATTAAAGACAGTTCATCACAGCTTTCCTGTGTTATGTTCGCCTCAATGCGCCAGGGTTTAGGGTTTAAAATGGAAGAAGGCAGCGGTGTTATAGTGCAGGGAAGCATAAGTGTTTATGAACGTGATGGCAAATACCAGCTTTATGCCAGGAAGATTACAAGGGATGGCGGCGGCAGGTTATATGAAGAATATGAGAAGATGAAAAAGCGCCTTTTAGAAGAGGGGCTTTTTGATGCAGACAGAAAAAAGAAGATACCTGCATATGCAAAAAGCATTGGTGTTGTAACTGCTCCAGAAGGTGCAGTTATACATGATATATGCAATGTAGCAGCAAGGCGTAACCCATATGTGCAGATATACCTTTACCCTGCAAGGGTACAGGGGGAGGGTGCAGAAGATACAGTTATTGAAGGTATCAGGTATTTTGAAAAGACAAATGTTGATACAATTATAATAGGCAGGGGCGGTGGCTCTATAGAGGATTTATGGGCTTTTAATTCTGAAAAGCTTGCAAGGGTGGTATATGCATGTACTAAGCCTGTAGTTTCTGCTGTTGGGCATGAAACAGATACAACAATAGCTGATTTTGTGGCAGATTTAAGAGCACCTACGCCATCTGCGGCAGCAGAGCTTACAGTATTTCCATACAAGGAAGCAGAAACCGCATTAAGGGAAGCTGCATATTCCCTTAAATGGCAGATAAATAATATTTTAAAGATTAAAAGGTTAAAACTTGTACAGTATGAAACGATGCTGGAAAGTTCCAGCCCGCGGGATTTGCTGCGCCAGCGGAGGCTTTATGCGGCAGACTGCCAGGACAGGCTTTCACTGCTTATGGAACAGAAACTTACAGCAGCAAGGCACCAGCTTGAACTGTATATAGAAGAGCTTAAGGGCCTGTCACCACTTTATAAGCTTAAAGGCGGTTATTCTTATGTAGCCAGGGAAGATGGAAGCAGTGTAAAGTCAGTGGATGAAATCAGCCCAGGCCAGGAACTGGCACTGTACATGCAGGACGGACATGCAGTTGTTAATGTAAAGTATGTAAGAAAGGCAGAGGGATATGGCAGCAAAGAAAATGACACTTGAACAGTCATTTGAAAACCTTGATAATATTATAGGGCAGCTCCAGGGCGGGGAGCTTACACTGGAGGAGTCTTTTAAAATGTATGAAGAAGGCATGAAACTGGTTAAAAACTGTAATGATGCGCTTGACAAGGTTGAGAAGAAATTAATTACTATTGGGAAATGTGAAGATTGAAAAATTGTTTGTTATTCTGCACAGGAAGGGTGGCTGTGGATATAAACAGAGGATTTGCTGGAAAGGTATGGTTTTTATATGGATAAAGAGGCTTTTAACAGGCAGCTTAAGGAAGAAACGGAATGGATTGGAAAGATAACCAGGGAATTCATGCCAAAGGACATTGTATACCAGAAGACAATAGTTGATGCTATGGAGTACAGCCTTATGGCAGGAGGCAAAAGGCTGCGTCCTATGATTATGTGGGAAACATACAAGATGGCAGGCGGTAGCGAGGAAAGCCTTGTGCTTCCTTTTATGGCTGCTATAGAGATGATACACACATATTCGCTTGTGCATGATGACCTGCCAGCAATGGACAATGATGAGTACAGGCGCGGCAGGAAAACAACACATATAGTATATGGTGAAGACATGGGAATACTTGCAGGGGATGCGCTGCTTAATTACGCATTTGAAACTGCAATGTCAGATTTTGAAGATGGCCATAAAATCTTATTAAAAGCAAAGGCATTGAAAATCCTGGCACAAAAGGCAGGAATTTATGGCATGGTTGGCGGCCAGGTTGTGGATGTTGAAAAGACAGGAGAGGCTCTTAATGAAGAGGAGCTTTCTTTTATATATAGTTTAAAGACAGGTGCGCTTATTGAAGCCGCATTTATGGCAGGCGCTGTCCTTGCAGGTGCAGACAGCGGGACTGTAGCAGAGTTTGAAAAGGCAGGGCATTATATTGGAATGTCATTCCAGATACAGGATGATATACTGGATATTACAAGCACAGCAGAGGAACTTGGCAAACCAGTCCACAGTGATGAAAGAAATGAAAAGTCAACATATGTATCTGTTTATGGAATGGACAAGGCAGTACAGGCAGTCAGGGATTATTCGGAAAGGGCACTGGGAATACTGGACAATATGCCCGTAAAAAATGAGTTCCTGTATACATTAGTTGAAATGCTTATCAAGCGTAAAAAGTAAGGAGAAATTAATAGTGTATGGATTACTTGAAAGGATAAACCAGCCAAATGATATAAAAAATATTGATGCAGGTGATTATAAGAAGCTTGCATGGGAGATAAGGCGTTTTATTGTAAAAAATGTCAGCCGTACAGGGGGGCATTTGTCTTCAAACCTTGGCGTTGTAGAGCTGTGTATGGCAATCCATCTGTGCTGTGAACTGCCATATGACCAGATTATATGGGATGTAGGCCACCAGAGTTATACACATAAGATACTTACAGGCAGGAAAGAGGAATTTGCAAACCTTAGGCAGTATGGAGGGATGAGCGGTTTTCCTAAAAGGGCAGAAAACCCTTGTGATGTATTTGACACAGGGCATAGTTCCACATCCATAAGTGCAGCAGTTGGCTTTGCAAAGGCAAGGGATATAAGGGATGGTGTACAGAAGATTTTTGCAGTTATTGGTGATGGTGCGCTTTCTGGCGGCATGGCATATGAAGCCTTAAATAATGCAGCACGTCTTAAATCAAATCTTATAATTGTATTAAATGATAACCAGATGTCAATTGCCAAAAATGTAGGCGGAATGGCAGGGTATCTTGGAAATATAAGGACAAATACTAATTATATGGGATTAAAGGAGGATGTTGAAAAAATCCTTAAAAAAATGCCACATATAGGAGAAAGGATTACAACCAGCATAAGAGGGGTTAAGGATGTTTTAAAAAGGGTATTTATCCCGGGGATGCTTTTTGAAGATATGGGCATTAAATATATAGGGCCTATAGACGGGCATGATGTTAAAAAGATGGTTTCTGCATTTGACGGGGCATCAAAGGTAAAAGGGGCTGTCCTTGTGCATGTCTGTACTAAGAAAGGAAAGGGCTACCCGCCAGCAGAAAAAGACCCTTCTTCATTCCACGGTGTTGCCCCGTTTTTTGTCCGTGATGGTTCTGCAAGGAAGAGTGAAGGCTTAAAAGAAACATATACTGATGTATTTAGCAGCAAGATAACAGAACTTGCTGGAAAGGATAAAAGGATTACAGCAGTAACAGCAGCAATGCCCGCTGGTACAGGACTGGCTGCGTTTTCTGAAAAATTCCCAGACAGGTTTTTTGATGTAGGCATAGCAGAGGAGCACGCTGTTACATTTGCAGCAGGAATGGCAGCGGGCGGGCTTAAACCAGTAGTTGCAATATATTCTACGTTTTTACAACGGGCATATGACCAGATACTGCATGATGTATGCCTTTGCAGGCTTCCAGTTGTATTTATGGCTGACAGGGCTGGCATAGTCGGCAGTGATGGTGAAACACACCAGGGTATTTTTGATATAGCCCTTATGATGCCTATGCCTGGTTTAACAGTTTTAGCACCTAAAAATTCATGGGAACTTGGTGAAATGCTTGGATTTGCTTTAAAATATAATGCCCCTGTTGCAATACGCTATCCAAGAGGGGAGTCATATACAGGCCTGGGTGAATATAAGCAGCCATTAGAACATGGAAAAGGTGAATGGATTGCAAGGGGAAAGGGCATAGTACTGCTTGCGGCAGGAAGCATGGTAAAAACAGCTATGGAAGTACATGGCATATTAAAAGAAAGAGGGCTTGATATATCTGTTGTTAATATGCGTTTTTTAAAACCATTTGATAAAGGGCTTATAGAGGAGGCATTAGAAGGGCACAGCCTTCTGGCCACTTTAGAAGAAGGCGTTGTTACAGGAGGCTTTGGGCAGGCTGTTGCAAAGTGGGTGCATGAAAAGGATAAAAATTCCAGAACCCTTTGCATTGGGCTTCCAGATAAGTTTTTAGAGCATGGCTCTGTAAGTATTTTAAAGAAAAAGTATGGGATTAGTGCAGACAGGATTGCTGAAAGGGTGCTAGAAGCATATGAAGAAGAAAAAAGAAAGGCTTGATGTACTTCTTGTCAAAAGATGCCTTGCAGAGTCAAGGGAAAAGGCGAAAGCAATAATAATGGCAGGAGATGTTTTTGTAAACGGGCAGCGCGAGGATAAAGCAGGGAGTACATTTGAAGAAGATGTAGAAATACAGGTAAAAGCAGCAGCAATGAAATATGTGAGCAGGGGTGGCTTTAAGCTTGAAAAGGCAGTTTCATTATGGGATATTAACCTGAAAGGGATGGTCTGCCTTGATGCTGGTTCTTCAACGGGAGGTTTTACCGACTGCATGTTACAGAACGGGGCAGAGAAGGTTTATGCTGTAGATGTTGGCACAAACCAGCTTGCATGGAAGCTGCGCCAGGATTCGCGCGTAATTTCCCTTGAGAAAACTAATATAAGGTATATAACACATAATGAAATCCCAGATAAAATAAGCTTTGTTTCAATAGATGTTGCTTTTATCTCGCTTACTAAAGTGCTGCTTCCTATAAGCGGGCTTATGGAAGATGGAGGAAAAGCAGTATGCCTTGTAAAACCACAGTTTGAAGCAGGGCGTGAAAAAGTTGGTAAAAAAGGTGTAGTGCGTGATAAGGCAGTACACCTTGAAGTTGTGGAAAATATTATGGTATATGTACTGGCAGCAGGTTTTAATATTATTAGTTTAAGCTATTCGCCAATAAAAGGGCCAGAAGGAAATATAGAATACCTGCTGTATATTGAAAAGGCTGGCTGTATTACGGACAGTGCAGGAAATAGCAGCAATGAAAGCAGCAGTAATGGGATACATAAAGCAAAAGAGGAATTTGAAAACAGTTACAGGCAGCTTGCAGAAGATATTGTAGAACAGGCGCATACAAACCTGGATAAGTGAGGATTGGCTATAATGGAACAGTTTTGCATAATTACAAACAGTGACAAAAAGGCAAACCATGATATGGTACACCATATTATGGGGTATATGGAAAAATGTAGGAAAAAATGCATTATACTTGAAAATAAGATGTCAGTCTCAGCAGGCATACGGCATTTTACAGATGTGTCCCAGATACCAGAAGGCACAGAGTGTGCAGTAGTTTTAGGGGGCGACGGCACTATGATACAAGCCGCAATAGACCTTGTACATAAGGAACTTCCGGTTATTGGAGTAAATACAGGAAACCTTGGTTTCCTTACAGAAGTAGAACGCAATAATGTTGATATGGCACTGGAGCGCCTGTTTAATAATGATTTTACAATTGAAAACCGTATAATGCTTAAAGAGATTTCACATTTTAAACAGCCAGACAGCCGTTCTTCATGTTATGCATTAAATGATATTGTTGTAAGTAAAAGGGGCGGGGCAAGGCTTATTACATTAAAAGTATATCTGAATAATGAGCTTGCGGATATTTACAGGGCAGACGGGATAATAATATCAACTCCTACAGGTTCAACAGGTTATAACCTTTCAGCAGGCGGGCCTGTTTTAGTCCCGCATCTTAAAGCTATAATTGTTACACCAGTCTGCCCGCATGCCCTTAATAAAAGAAGCCTTATTGTAGATGCATCTGACAGGATAACACTTGAAATAGGACAGACAAAAGATACAGGTGCAGACCTTGCAGTGGTGGCAGCAGATGGAAGGAATGTAGGGGAACTGTCTACAGGGGACAGGCTTGTAATAGAAGTACCACATGCAGTAACACAGATAATAAAGCTGTCAGGAATAGGTTTTTATGAGAGGATGCGTGAGAAGCTTAACCAGGCATAAATTATGTAAAACGTTATTATTCACTTGAAGTTTGTACAGCCTGTAGCAGGATAACTGGGAACAAATGGATTTTTACTGGAACAGGAACGGGGGAATTATGAAAATAGAGAGGCGTGCTAAGATACTTGAACTTATTGGAAAATACCAGATTGAAACACAGGAGGAACTTGGCGAACGTCTTGAGAGGGCTGGTTTTCCAGTGACACAGGCAACTATATCAAGGGACATACGGGAACTTAAACTTACTAAAGTTACCGTAGATGGCGTGCACCAGAAATATACACAGCTCCAGGAGAAAGAAACAAACCTTTACAGCAAATATGTAAGCGTGTTAAGGGATGGGTTTTTATGGATGGAACAGGCAGAAAACATTCTTGTAATAAGAACGCTTTCAGGTATGGCAATGGCAGTGGCAGCAGCTATTGACAATATTGAGATACCAGGGGTAGCAGGGACTATTGCAGGAGATGACACAGTTATGTGTGCTGTACGTTCAACAGGGGAAGTTGCCAGTGTTATGGAGAATATATCCAGGTTTATGAAAGAAGAGGCATAAAATATGCCTCTTCTTATGATACATTTGCCAGGAAATATACTAACTATAATTTGAATTTATCTGTTGCATCATTAAGCCTGCCAACAATTTTACTGGAGTCCTGTAGAGATGCATTAACTGATTCGGATGTACTGACTACATTAGTAATGCGGTCTGCAATATTTGCAGTACCTGTTGCACTTTCGCTGGCTGCCTGTGAAATCCCGTCTATGGATTCTGTAATATTGCTGATGGATGCCAGGAGTTCTTCTGAAATTGCACTGAAATCTGCTACAAGCAAATCAATTTCCCTTGCATCTTCATTGTAATCATTTGAAATAGAGTCAAATAAACGTATACTGTCCATAACCTGGTCATCAATAAATGACAGCAGTGCTTCTGAGTCTTTTGCAAGGCTTTTAACAGATTCATTTACTTGTTCAGTAACTTTCTTTATATTTTCAGTGCTTTCCTGTGAGGCTTCTGCAAGCTGCCTTATTTCATCTGCAACTACAGCAAATCCCTTTCCGGCATCACCAGCCCTTGCTGCTTCAATGCTTGCATTAAGTGATAAAAGATTTGTCTGTGCAGTTATTTGCATAATTGATTCTGCTAATGTAGAAATTTCAGAAACTACTTTTACTTTTTCAAGTGCAGCATTAAGATTATTCTTAATAAATTCTTTTTGTTCAACCAGGCTGTTTTTGGTCTTGTTAGTGGAACTTTTAGCATTAGCAGCTTTCTTGTAAATGTCCTGTGCACGTTCTGCACCTTCCTGCGCGCGTTCTGCTACATTTCTTGCAGCAGACTCAATTTCCCTTGTCATACCATTAATATCACCAGATGCGGCAGAGGTTTCTTCCATAGAAGCGGAAAGCTGTATTGTTGTTGAAGATACATCATCAATTTCATTATTAAGGTTATCCATATTAACCCTGATGCCATCCATGCTTTCTGTAATCATTTTTGTTTCTTTTTTAACACCATTTATAAGATTTCCAATATCAGTGCGCATTTTTTCTGTGATATTTAAAAGAATTCCAAAATCATCCTTACGTTTTAAGAGTGCTTTATCTGCCTGGACTGAAAAATCGCCTTCCGACATACTTTTCATGTCTTTTCCTACTGCTTTCAGAGGTTTTGTAATATTGGAAATCATATATACAAGGAATAAAATAATAGCACCTGCGAATACAATACATACAGAAAGAAAAAGCTTTGTTTTTGCATTAGTGAACTTATCAGCCTTTTCTACAGAAGCAGCAATCTGCCCGTCAATATGGTCTATGTAGTTGCCTGTCCCGATTACCCAGTCAAATGGTTCATAATATTGTGTATAAGCCCTTTTGGGTTTTGGTTCTGTTTCACCCTCTTTGGGGTACTGGTAGTCACAGAAATAACTTCCATCCTTAACAGAATTTGTAATAAAATCTTCAACCATCCTGTAACCTGTAGAATCTTCTGTGTCCATGCGGTTTGTTCCTTCAATGCTGCCTCCAAGCAGTACAACATTAGTACCGTCTGACTGGTCTGCCCAGAAATAGCCGTCAGTGCCATACCTTAAAGCCCTGACTTTGGCAGCAGCAAGTTCCATGCCTTCCTCTTTTGAATACACTCCAGCCTGGATATCCGAATTGTAACTGTCAAGAAGTGCTATTACAATCTGGACCTCATTTTTAATACTGTTGTCATAATCTGTCCTGATACTTTCTTCTTCGCCTTTTATAGTCTGCTGCTCTATTAAATTCATGCTGTTAATAGAGAATAGTATGCTAAAAACGGTGAAAGCAAGTACAATAACACCCATAAGTGCCATTTTTGTAATTACTTTAAGATTTTTCATAAAACAAGACTCCCTCCTTTAGTTTTAAATTTTGCTAGTTTATAAAGTGCCGTATATTATTTTATCACTTATGGCAGAAATGTACAATGTAGTTTTTTGGATAACTGCTTTAAAAAATTTTATGGCATATGCGGGTATTATTTTATTTATACTTGTGCCATATAAAAAGCAGTGGTATAATATTTGACCAGATATACAATTACAAGATAAGATATCTGGCCTGTACAGTAAGAGGTTCTGTCAGGCATGGCAAATAATAAGGAGGCAGTTATGAGTGATTATAGTTTAAAAACAATGATGGACAAACCAGAGCGCCTTGCTCCAGGACACCGTATGTGTGCAGGATGTGGTTCTACAATAGCAGTACGTGCGGTACTGCGTTCACTACATGAAGGCGACAGGGCTGTTATAGGCAATGCAACAGGCTGTCTTGAGGTTTCTTCTTTTATGTATCCATATACATCATGGGAAGACAGCTATATACATAATGCGTTTGAAAATGCAGGCGCTACATTAAGTGGTGTGGAAACTGCATATAAGGCATTAAAGAAGCGTGGAAAACTGCCAGCAGATGAAACTTTTAAATTTATAACATTTGGTGGTGATGGTGGTACATATGATATAGGTTTCCAGTCACTTTCTGGTGCAATGGAACGTGGGCATGATATAGTATATGTGTGTTATGATAACGGCGCTTATATGAATACAGGAATACAGCGTTCTTCTGCAACACCTATGTATGCAGACACTACTACTACGCCAGTTGGCAAAGAGTCGGATGGCAAAATGCAGAACCGCAAGGATTTAACAAGCATTATTGCAGACCATTATGTGCCTTATGTTGCACAGACTACACTTACTAAGGACTTTAAAGATATACATATGAAATCTGAAAAGGCAATATATACAGAAGGTGCGTCATTCCTTAATATAATGACACCATGTCCACGCGGGTGGAGATATGAAACTTCAGAAATTATGGAAATATGCAGGCTTGCTGTTGAAACATGTTACTGGCCTCTTTTTGAAGTTGACCACGGCAAATGGATATTGTCATACCAGCCAAAGAATAAACTTCCAATAGAAGATTTCTTAAGGGTGCAGGGAAGATTTAAACATTTATTTAAAAAAGGAAATGAAGGGCTTATAGAGCAGTTCCAGGCAGAGGTTGACAGGCGCTGGGAAGACCTGCTTTATAAATGTGCCAGGGCAGCATAGACATGACTTTACTAACATACCAGGTATTTAAAACAGTAGCAGAACAGGGGAGTTTCAGGAAAGCGGCAGATATACTGGGACTTACTCCTTCAGCGATAAGCCATGCAATATCTTCTATGGAAAATGAGCTTGGTTTTTCACTATTGATAAGAAGTAAAATGGGAGTTACCCTTACTAATTATGGAAGCCATCTGCTGCCTTATGTCAATGCTGTATTAAACAGTGATGAAAGTTTGCAGCAGGCAGTTGCAGAGTTTAACGGGCTTAAACAAGGCAAAGTCAAAGTGGGCTGTTTTTCGAGTGTATGTACTAACTGGATGCCGGATATAATGAATTCATTTAAACGGTTATATCCAGATATAACAATAGAAGTATTCCAGGGTACATATGATGATGTAGCCTACTGGATAAAAAATGGTGTAACAGAACTTGGCTTTCTGTCAGTTTCTAGTGCAGCAGATATTCCTATACAGCCATTATACAAAGACAGGCTTTTGTGTGTAATGCCAAAAGGCACAGCCAGGACAGGCAGCAAAGACTATATGGGAATTAGCGAAATGAGAAACCACCAGTTTGTCACACAAAGGGAGTCAACAGATGCAGACATACAGAACTTCCTTAAAGAAAATTCGCTTGATATCCAGTCAAACTACCATGTGGTAGATGATTTGTCAACAATAGCTATGGTTGCAAATGGGTTTGGGATATGTATTATGCCAGAAATGGTTATGAATGATATACCATATGAAACGGACTGTTACCCAGTAGAGCCAGAAACATACAGGATAATTGGTATTGCCACATTAAATCCTGGATTTATGGCTCCCGCTGCAAGAACTCTTTATAAACATATATTAAAAGAGTACCAGCAGGAAGAATTTAAGGGAATTATATAATTACAAATTTATCAGGATTTTAATAATTAATGGACTGCCTCAAAAGTATTTTATTAGGCAGTCCATTGTTGTACCATAACATAAAATTTGCATATAATCAGAACAGCTTTTTTAATTTTTCCAAATCAAGTTCCATTTCTGGGTTAAAACTATCTGATGCCACATAATCTGTAATTGATTTTATAAATTGCTTTATTTCAGGGTAAGAGGAGATTTCAGAAAGCCTGCTTGTACATATAAGCAGTTTTCCATTTCCTGCTTTTCCTTCAAATAAAATGCCGAGTTTATGGTTTCTTTCAAAGTTATCAATCATCTGTACTATAGGTGTATATCCTGGTTCTGTCACATCTTCAAGTATTGCACATGAGGCATGTGATACTATTTTATACCACTGTGGTGTTGCATATTTATGTGATGGGAACTTTGCAAGTGCTTTATGTTTATTTTGTATAAGCAGTCCCATTGTGCCAACAGCAACAGGTTTTTTCATCCACTCACATATATCCCGGAACATTGGATAGCACCAGAAATCTGTACAATAAAAGCCCTCAATGCTTTCCTTTGTTTCTGCTGGAAGGAAAAGCACGCACATTCCTTTATCAAGCAGGCTGCACGCTTCCTGGAAGTTATTTGTAATATAAAAATTTTCTTTTCCTGGAGCATTATTATCATTATCCTGTTTTTTTGAAACCTTTCCAGAAACTATATTTATATTTTGTATGCTTTCATTAGCAGGATAACAATATACCTCATAACTGTTATGGATATTTGTCCCTGGTACTGAAAGACGGAGCATATATATTTCCGGCTTTGTAACAGCAGGCATGTCAAATGAAATATTCCCAAGTTCCGCAAGCCCTTTTATCCCTTCTGGAATTTTTGTTTCTATTGTGCCAATTATATTTACCACGCCAGTTTCATTATCTTTACATGAAAGCTCTGTTTCCAGTATTTTGCCATCCAGGCTTTCAGGATTATAATAACGCATTGCAAGCTTTATATTAAATTTTTCACCTGCTGTATATACATATTTGTTAAATTCTGCAAGAAGAATTGCATCAGAGCAATATCCTGCCCATTCTTCAGGGGTTACAAGCCCTTTGGAGTCCATAAAGGCATCAAGTATACCAACAAGTGCAGTCCCCTGGCCTGTAAAGTCCTGGAGGTCAAGTATCTGGTAGCCTGCAACCAGGCTGCTTCTTGCAGCAGCTTCCAGCTCTTCTTTATAACACTGTACTGCAAGTTTGCCACTAGCATAGAAAAAGTCATAAGCCTGTGAAAGCATCCCTTTTTCTTCCAGCCTTTCCCTGAATACCTCAAAATTGCGTGCTTTTAATACACCAGTGTATTTTTCTATTTCCCTGAAATCGGGATATACCGTAAACTGTCCTATTTCATGTGTTACGACAGGAATCTGGGGGATTAATATACTATTATTATCTGCGGCTTTAACTTTCTTTACACCTGTGCCATACTGTATCTCAATTTCTTCCACGCTGCCAGCCAAAGAATTTCCAGTATCAGAAGGGTGTATGGCGTCATCATAATTATGGTCTGTAGAAGGTTCATCCCACTGTATATGTCCGAGCGGGGCATCACACATTCCATAAGAACCTCTGATAAGGCGGTTTTTGCTTAAACGCACGCCAACAAAGAAGTCATCTTCTGGAAGGATTACAGGCGTATGCTGGAAGTTATTAGAGCCCTGTGTATAAAGATGCCTGTTATCAGTATTTTTATAATCTGTAATGATTTCTGCCATGCGTTCCTTGTTTCCCCATAGTTCATTACCAAGAGACATCATACAGTAAGAAGCATGGTTGCCATAAGCATCAAGCATCCTGAATCCTTCATTGACAAGATACTTCTGTTCCTCCTCATTATGCCCTTCATCACCAGGTGCAGTTAAAGTACCCCAGAATGGGAGCTGTGGTTCCATATATATTCCAAGCAAATCAGCAGCAGTAAATGCAGCATCAGGAGGGCAGCATGTATGGTAACGGTAGTGGTTTATGCCATAGGATTTTGCAATTCCCATAATACGCAGCCATTCATCTAAAGATGTTGGAAAAGCGCCAGTCAGAGGGAATATAAGCCCGTCATGTTTCCCGCGCAGGAAGGTTTTTTCTCCATTTATAAGAAAATCCATATTTTCTGTTGAAAACTTCCTAAGACCAAATGTGGTTTCTGCTCTTTCGGCAGTATTTTCTATTGTAAGTACAAGATGGTAAATAACAGGTGTGTATTCACTCCATAATGCAGCATTATTTCCTAATGGATATTCATATTCATAAACAGATGTCCCGGCAGGGGAAGGGATATTTTCTAAATGTCCGTCTGCACTTATGCCAGTGTACCCGTTAATATCATAAAGTGATGCCACAGTGTTTACAGGAAGTGTAGTACTATTTCCTGTATTATTTGTAACAGTTACTTTTATTTTTACGCTTTTTTTATCCGTATCAGGGTAAGTTTTAATATCCTGTATATAAATGCTGTCATAAATATTTAAGGAAATATCACCAATAATACCATTCCAGTTAGTCTGTGTATCAGGTGATGTAAGATGTCCTCCCTTTGTAGGATAATCTGTATTTGATACAAGTATTGTCAGCCTGAAATTTTTGTTTTTAACCAGTCCCGATAAATTATATTTATGTGGTGTTGCCAGGCTGTCTGCTTCACCTGCAAATTCATTATCTATCCATATTTTAGTTAATCTTGTCCTTTCGAGGTTTAGGAAGATAGTCTTATCCAGGTCTTCATTATCCAAAGATATTTCTTTAGAATACCAGGCGTATCCCTCAAAAAGATATGGGTCTGTAAGAAATCCCGTTTCCCTTACATCAGAAGGTGTTCCTTTTTTTGCCAGGGAAGTAGTTCCTGGAAGAAGAATTGTATCTAAAGGAAGTGACTTATAAAATTCCTTACTGATACCTTCCCTGGCTGCATCAAGGGCAAAATTCCATTGTCCTGCTAAATCAATTTTTTTAACCATGCTGTTATCTCCATTTCAGTTAATCAAATAGTAAGTAAAAAATACCATTCCTTATAATTTTACATACTATGAAAGAAACTTTCAATCCATTTATTAGTTACAAATAACACTAATATATCTTGATTACCTGTCTGTCCATGAATTAAACCTTTCCTGCACCTGTGGGTCATATAACGGACATCCATAATCATACATAAAATCAATAAGCAGGTTCATATCAGGCCCTGACATGCCATAACAGTCAAACCTGATAATCTGGGAAGTAGTAAAAACCTGGAATGAGCCACCTCCATCCTTTTCATAATTATATTTATCTATAAAATTCCAGCCAGGAAAAACAGAAGGAATGTTACTGATAATTTCATCTACCGGAAGGTCTTCCAGACCGTCAAATATCCCACCATCACAACAGGCTGTTTCATATACTTTGCTGTCATTATGCGTAACCCCTTCTTTATATTTCCAGAAATTTAAATCTAAACTTATATTTAAAATTTCTCCTTTTTATTATTTAACACTATACAGTTATATCATAAACTTGTATGGGCAGCAGGTTTTATTAATCCATTATTGCGGTTATTACAGGGTATATAATATGGACATGCAAGAAAGCAGGAGAACTTATATACAGATATCCAATGTATGTACAGGATATTACTGGTTTTTTCTGCTTATGCTATAATCCTGCTACTAAGAGATTTAACAACTGTTATATTTTGCTGCCGTGAATTACTCTAACCCTTGAAAGTACTAAATTTGTACAAGATGAGCTTTTCTTAAGGCTTTCCCTAATGTTATTTTCTTCCCTCTGTTGTTACGGACACTGGCATATGTACCACAAAAGTATTGAAATTACTATATTTGATGGCTGCGTACTATATTTGGTCTGTCAAATGATGTTTAAAATATCTAATGGTGTTTCAAGCTGCTTAAATCCAGGCTTTCTCTTAGAGGGCGGCGAGGTATTTTCTTTCAAATACCATACAGCTTGTACTGCCTTCATGCCAAGCATTTCTGCCGTTTCCAATTCCATGCTTCCCCCATCACCAACATATAAACAATACCTGGCTTGCACATTCAATTTTTCTAAGCATCTGTTAAATATAGCATGGTCTGGTTTTTGTAATCCTTCATCAAAAGATAAACATACTGCATCAAAATAAGGATACAAAATACTTTTTTTAATAACCATTGCTTCCTCGGAAAAACAATTACTTATCAATCCAATCTGTATCCTTTTTTTCTTTAATGCATTTAGCGTTGGAATAATATCTTTATGTAGATGCTCAAATGATTTTTCTTTACACCTGATTCGCTTATTTACAATAAAATCCATTTTAGCTTCTGAATAACAATCATTTTCTTTGAGGATTTTTTCCAATATTTCCTCTAAAGTGATTTTTCCAGTTGTCCGGTCTGCTTCTGCTGCATGCCATATTTCTTGGAATTTTACTTCCTCTATGCCTGCATCAGATGCCATCTGTGTTCCAAAATATAATGGACTCTCAAAAAGAGTTATAAGAGTTTCATACATATCAAATATGACTGCTTTTGTCATTCACATCACCCGCCTCTGTAAAATGAAATTCTGTAAAAAACATTCCGCCATATGCATAACAATGAAAAATTGTATAAACAGTATACCATATTCCCCAATATAATTCCACTTTTTTCAATTGTGTATGGTGTATGGAGGACGCAGGGTTTCTGGTGTTCCACTAAATTATTCCATTCCAGAAAGCATGTCGGAGACATGGCTTTTGCACGCATTGCGCTACGACAGCCCACGCAGCAGTGCATAGTATCCCTGTGCAATGAATGAAACTTACGTTTCCTCCATTGCACTTAAAACGGGATACAAACACTGGCGGTGCTGAAGTGCACCTGTCATGGAATAATATTAGATGGAACACCTAAAACCTGCTGTACCCATCAAAATTACATAAAAACAAAATAAATACTATAACTGGAAATTATGGTGCGGGACAGAAGATTTAGACGTACAGAAGTACAGTGCATTTTTATATTAATACCCATATATCAGTAATTATTACGCTGTATAATAAGTGGCTAGCAGAATAATTCCCACCACCAAATTTACAGATATCTTGTTATTTTGTGTTTTAGTGTATATTTGTGGTAACAGGTTTTGCGTGCCAGATGCCATAATTATTCCGTAAAAGGGGGCATATCTCCGTTGCGCCAATATAAAACAATGTCATTTAGTTAAGGGTTTTGGCAGAAATGTTTTTGTAAACTGCCAAAGATTAGATTAGCTGGCAAATTCCAAATGTGCTTCCATGAAAAAGCTGTACGAAGCCGCTGGTGCTTAAGCCCTGTACTTTAGGGCTTTATGCATCCATTGCGTGCGAGTCCAAGCGAAAGCGTGCTTTGTTCATGGAAGGCACTTTGGATTTGCCAGCGCATCCCATCATTGTTAAATTTCAGCATCTCCCTTAACTAAATGACATTGCTTTATATTGGCGGGAAACGTGCCATTTTACGGAGTATTCTGGCTCTGGCACTAAAAACCGTCCATTTATCCAAAAACAAGATAACTGTAAATAATCCAAGATATTGAAATCGCAAGGGATATATGGTAAAATCACATGGATTTACAAGGGATATATTAAAATTATAATTGCATTATACCTGATTATACTTATAGGAAGGAAGAGTGAAAATGAATAAAATACCATTTGTAACAAAAGAACAAGTTGAGGAAATTGTTAAAACATACCCAACACCTTTTCATATTTATGATGAGAAGGCTATCCGTGAAAATGCACGTGCCCTTAAAGCCGCTTTTTCATGGAATAAAGGTTTCCGTGAATATTTTGCAGTAAAAGCAACGCCTAATCCGTTTATATTAAAGATTTTTAAAGAGGAGGGATGTGGCACAGACTGTTCTTCGCTTACAGAACTTATGATGTCAGAGGCATGTGGGTTTAAAGGTTCTGATATTATGTTTTCATCAAATGTTACACCTGCCAGCGAGTATAAGAAAGCCAGTGAGCTTGGTGCATATATAAATCTTGATGATATTACGCATATAGATTTCCTGGAAGAAACAGCAGGAATACCAGATACAGTATTCTGCCGTTATAACCCAGGCGGTTTATTTAAAATGGGAACGGATATAATGGACAACCCGGGAGATGCTAAATATGGAATGACAAAGGAACAGCTTGTTGAAGCAATAACAAGGCTTAAGGCAAAAGGAGTTAAGAAATTCGGAATACATTCATTCCTTGCAAGCAATACAGTAACTAATGAATATTATCCTGAACTTGCAGGAATACTATTCAGGCTTGCTGTTGAAGTTAAAGAAAAGACAAATACAAGTATATCATTTATTAATCTTTCTGGTGGTGTCGGAATACCTTATGAGCCTGGCAAAGAACCAAATGATATTGCTGTAATTGGTGAGGGAGTAAGAAAGAAATTTGAGGAAATACTTGTACCAGCAGGACTTGGGGATGTATCTATCTTTACAGAACTTGGACGTTTTATGTGTGGGCCTTATGGCGGGCTTGTTACAAAAGCAATACATGAAAAACATATTTATAAGGAATATATTGGTGTGGATGCATGTGCAGTAAATCTTATGCGTCCGGCAATGTATGGCGCATACCACCATATAACAGTGCTTGGCAAGGAAAATGAACCTTGCAGCCATAAATATGATATTACAGGTTCGCTTTGTGAAAATAATGATAAATTTGCAATAGACAGGATGCTTCCAGAAATTACACCAGGGGATTATTTATTTATACATGATACAGGAGCACATGGATTTTCTATGGGTTATAATTACAATGGAAAACTTAAATCAGCAGAACTTCTTTTAAAAGAAAACGGAAGTGTGCAGATGATAAGAAGGGCAGAAACACCAGAAGATTACTTTGCAACTTTTGATTTTTGTGAAATTTTTAAAAACCACTAAAGTAAAGCAAAATACTACCGATAAATATTATGAAACATAAAAATCAAACTGCATATGCAGAGCTGGTGTAACCTGCTGGAATTAACTGTCTGACAGAACACAGCCATTAACAAAATACAACAGGTACATTAGAAATAAGAAACATGTAAGATTTAGGTGGTGGTTTTATGAGAATAGACGCTATTAATAAAGTTAACCAGTTATACCAGGCGACAAAGCCAAAGAAAGCTAAAGAAACTGGCAGTGCAAATATCCAGGAAAAATATGAGGTTTCAAAGTCAGGCCAGGATTACCAGACAGCTAAGACAGCAATTAAAGCCTCACCTGATATAAGGGAAGACAAAGTTTCCAGGATTAAGGATGCACTTGCCACTGGCACATATAATGTATCTGCACAGGAGATAGCAGATAAGATGGTTAGCAGGTATTTTGATTCCATTTTATAAGTGAGGGCTTAGAATTGGCTAGTTTAATTGAAGAACTTATTAGCACGCTAAAAGCTGAAAAAGCAGTCTATGAAGAGCTTGTGCCAGTATCAGAACAAAAGACAAAGATACTGGTAAAAAATGACCTGGAAGAGTTAAAAAAAATAACTGCACAGGAACAGCTTCTAATAGACAGGGCGGGAGTTATCGGGCATAAAAGGGAAGAAGTTATTAAGAATATAGGAGTAGTTCTTAATAAGACACCAGAACAACTTGACCTTACATCACTTACAAGGCTTATGGCAAAGCAGCCAGAAGAAAAGAAAACGCTTGCAGCCCTGCATGATTCGCTGCGGACTACTATGAGGCGTCTTGTGGAGGTTAATGAAAGAAATAAAGATTTAATTGAAAATTCCCTTGAAATGATAGAGTTTAATATGAACTTTATTCAAAGTACACGGATGTCACCAGGGAACAATAATTACAACCGCAATGCAACAAACAGTTACACCTCAGATTATGGAGGGCATGGGTTTGATGCAAAGCAGTAGTAATTATTTCCAGGCTGGGCATATAATGCCAGCCTGGAGGTTATAACAGTTCCCCCTGGAGGTATCCGTTATTTTTGTTGGTTTTAATAACTTTGGATAGCGCAGGTGGAATAAATACAGAGCAGTGGAGGATACGAGATGGGCAGTTTATTTACAAGTTTTGGTGTTGGTGTGCAGGGAATACATTCCTCACAGTCAGGGCTTAATACTACATCACATAACCTTGCAAATACAAAAACACCAGGTTATACAAGACAGCAGAATATTAATGCTGATATGCCTTACCAGACATATAAGGTTACAGGCAAACACACATCACAGATTGGAATGGGAACAAGGGTTGATACGATAAGACAGATACGTGACCAGTTCCTTGACAAAGAATACAGGCTGGAATTTTCCAGACAGTCTTTCTATGAAAAACTTGTTGAAACAGAAAGTGAAATAGAAGATGTATTTGGTGAAATGGAAGGTGTGGAATTCAGGGAGGCACTGAATGAAATCTGGTCACAGATAGAAACACTGTCTACAGACCCTGGAAGCATTGTGTACCGCAAGCTTTTTATTGCAGGTGCAGAAGCTTTTATAGACAGGGCAAATGATGTGTACAGGGAACTTACAAATTACCAGAAGGGCCTTAATGAAGAAATCTACAAAAATGTTCAAAAAATCAATAAAATAGGCGAAGAAATTGCAAAGTATAATTCAATTATTACAGAAATGGAAGCGTCAGGCACACAAAATGCAAATGACTACAGGGATATAAGGAATTCCCTTATGGATGAACTTGCAGGCCTTACATATTTTACTTCCCAGGAAGATGTAGACGGGAAGATGCAGATATATATAGATGGCGCGCCTCTTGTTATTGAGGGCAAGAGCTACCATATGCACTGTGAAGAGCTGTCAGAGGATACAGGAATGTATAAAGTAGTATGGTCTGACAATGGTTTTGGTGATGTATATGACCTTGATACAGCATATTCTAACAAAGACAGGACAGATACAGGTTCTCTTTATGGAATACTTACTGCACGTGGAAAGAAATTTGCCAATTACACAGACCTTCCAGTAGCACCAAAAGAGCCACAGGAAAAAGACTTCAGGGATGTGGATGGCACATTTGACCAGGCGGCATATGATGAAGCATATGAGGCATATGAGCTTGAATATGCACAATTTGAAAAAGATGTAAAGATATATAACAATACAACAGGAAATTCCATTCTTACTAAGATAGAAGCACAGTTTGACAGGTTTGTGCATGATATGGTTACAATGATTAATGATGTGCTCTGCCCGAATATTGAATTTGAAGCAAATGGAATTACTGGCACAGACATTAATGGCAAAGATATCACACTGGAAGATGGTAAATATAAGATACTGGATGTAGTAAATAGCCCTACAGGCACGGACGATGATTTGACTATTGGTGAGGAGCTGTTTAAAAGAAGTACAACAGACAGGTACCAGGTTATTATACTTGATGCACCATTATACCTCAAGGATGTTAATGGTGATGATGTGCTTGACGAAGATGGCAATCCAGTTCCAGCAACACTTGAATATACTGACAGCGAAGGAAATACAAAATATAAGCTTTTTGTATATAATGAGGAAGCAGAAGATGACATTTTCTCACAATATACAATCAGGAACCTTGAAATGAATGAAAAAGTGCTTGCTAATTATTCACTTCTCCCAGTAAAGGTAAACCCGCTTGCAGGCGGCACAGGTGCTTATGCACAGGATATGTTTACAGACCTTATAGCAAACTGGCAGAAAGAAACAATAGCACTTGACCCTAATACACTTACAGTATATTCATTTGACAGATATTATGAAGAAATGATAGAAGGCCTTGGTACACAAGGCATGGTATGGAACAGTATGCTTGAGCACCAGGCAGGGCTTACTGATGAAGTTGAGGCAAAAAGGCAGCAGATATCAGGTGTTTCTACAGATGAAGAACTTGTAAACCTTTTGCAGTACCAGCACGCATTTAATGCAGCATCAAGATATATCAATGCAATTGATGAAATGCTGCAGAACCTTATTGAAAGGCTGGCATAATGGTAATATAAATACAAGGGCCTGTACCTGCGCCTGGGTGCAGGCAGGATTAAAATAACAAGCGCAGAAATGAGGTAAAGATATGCCATCAACATTTTTAGGATTAAGCATAGCGTCATCAGGAATGGCAGCATACAGGGCACATGCAAATGTAACAGCACATAATATATCAAATATTAAAACAAACAGTTATTCAAAACAGTGGGCTGAGCAGGTTACTAAATGCCCTATTTCAACAAGTACATCCTTTGGAATGATAGGAACAGGTTCAGAAGCCATTTCTATTAATAGCACACGTGATGAGTATTATGATTATAAATTCCGTAAAAATAATTCAATATTTGGTTATTATAGCACATCAGAATATTATATGAAGAGCCTCCAGGATTATTTATATGCTGCTGACAGTAAAAGCGGAGGGCTTTCAAACTCTTTAAATAACTTCTTTGACAGGCTTACAAGCCTTACAAGAAGCCCGGCGGACACTACAATACGTACTGAGGCCACAGGCTATGCAGACACACTTGCAGAATATGCAAATGAAATGACAAGAAATTATAAACAGATGCAGAGTGAAATAAACTTGCAGATAAATACAACTGTAAACCAGATTAATGCCTATGCAGACCAGATAACATCACTTACAAAACAGATAACATCACTTGAAGTATTTGGCGGCAAGGCAAATGATTTAAGGGACCAGAGGGCAAGGCTTATTGATGAGCTTTCACTTCTTGCAGATGTTGAAGTAGTAGAGAAGCCACCTGCTGACAGCAATGGTATTTACCAGTATATGGTTTACCTTGGCGGTGGTGTGCTTGTAGATACTAATGTTTATAACCGGATAGAGCTTAAGCCATCTGAAACACATGTAAACCAGAATGATATAGACGGCCTGTATATGCTTTCATGGAGCAACGGGCAGAAGTTTGATGTCAGGAATACACAGCTTGGCGGGCAGTTACAGTCATTATTTGAGTTAAGGGATGGCAATAACGGGGAGAACTTCCAGGCAGAGTTTGCTGGTTATGATGAAACTGAAAATACATTTACAATTGTAGCAGACCCGTCAAGTGCCAGTTCTGCTGCAAACCTTGCAAAACTTAATATACCAGCAGCAGATGGTGTAATAACAGCAGGGGTTGTAGATTTTAAATATGATTCATTTAGTGTCGCAGTAGCAGCAGATGGAACATATACTTATACATTTAAACTGACTAACCCTCTGACTGACCAGGATAAGGCATATCTTGACAGGGAACTGGATGCAGCAGGTGACAAAGGTGTTAATGCAAGTGTAGGCGATTCTATAGCTTACCGTGGAATTCCTTATTATCTGGCACAGATAAATGAATTTACCAGGACTCTTTCTGCAACATTTAACCAGCAGCAGAACAGAGGTTACGATATGTATGGCAACAAGGGTGTTGACTTATTTGTATCAAAGGATGCAACATCATCAAAGCAGATGGATATGACAGAATTTTTGAAAAACTCAAAAGATGGTTATTATTATCTTAATGGTGATAAAGTATTTACAGAAGATGCTTATGATGAATATATAGATAAGAATTACGGGGATACTGATTTATATGAGATAACAGAAAAGACCAATGCAGATGGTGATTCTGTTACAGTAGGCAATATAACATACAACCATATGGTAATAACTGACAAAGCAACTGGCAAAGTTATTGAAGAGGTATACAGGTCAACTGATGCAGATGGTGCAATATTTACATTTAATTCAATTGTAAATGAAGGTGAGAAAGCATCATACTATAATATGACTGGTGGCAATTTCTCTGCCAACAGGGATATGGTAAAGGATGGAAAACTTATAGCAGGCTCTGCAAGAGACCCTAAAGGCGATACTACAGGTTCAGTAGATGGCAGTGGTACAGAAGAAGCAGAAAACCTTTTGCTGCTGGCAGGGCTTCAGAGTGATACATCAATGTTCAAGCAGGGTGACCCTGTATCATTTTTGCAGGTTTTAACAGGAACTATAGGTGTTGATTCCAAAAAGATGATTGACTGTGCCAAAAATGCACAAAATATTACTGAATCAGTTGATAACAGGAGGCTGGCAGTTTCTGGCGTAGATGAGGACGAGGAAGGCCAGATGCTTGTAGAGGTACAGAACCTTTTAAATATACAGTACAGGGTAGTTTCAGTAATGAATGAGGTATTAAATAAACTTATTAATGAAATGGGATTATAAATATAGATTAAATTTGTAAAATGCGAAAACGGAGGTACAAGTTATGAGAGTAACCAATACCATGATTTCTAACAGTGCTAAAAACCATATAGCAAATGCAAAGAATAAACTTTTAAAATATGGTGAACAGTATACTTCACAGCAGAAAATACAGAGACCGTCAGACGACCCTACGGTTGCAGTACGTTCCCTGAAGTTAAGGACAACATACTCACAGGTTACACAGTATGTTGAGAAGAATGTACAGGATGCCCTTAACTGGATGGATATGACAGAAGGTGCTTTAACAAATATAGGCAAGATGCTTACTACAATGAAAGGCTTTCTTGTACAGGGAAATGTAGATGAGATGGAAGCTGACCAGAGAAAGTCAGTAATACAGACTCTTAAGAAAAATGTAGAAGGAATATTTGAGAGTGAGGCTAATGCGGATTATTCGGGCCGTTACCTGTTTACAGGATACCGTACAGATACATCACTTTTATTTCCAGCAGTAACAGATAACCTGGAATATAAAATAACAGAAAAGTTTACCTATGATTCTTTCAGGAATGTAACATCAGTTATAGGAGGCCCAAGTTACAGTACCGATACTGGTACAGGACAGGACTATGTTGACAGTGCTGCAACAACTACTACAGCATACCGCCTGCAGCTTGCATATAGCAATTGTGCGACAGAAGTAAACTTTGAAACAGGAATGGATGAAGCAATCCAGTTTACATTTACTAATAAAGAAGGCGAAGATGTAACTGACGATATACTTACAGGGGATTTAAGGATTGAACTCTCAACATCAAGTTCCACAGTACGCGAAGTTGCGGATGATGAAGTCCTTTATCTTTATGATACAGGTGAAATTCTTGTAGGAAAGGATGTATTTAATGCAATACAGGAGAACCAGGCAGCAATAAATGTTGATTACCTGAAATCAGAATTTAAGCAGTTTGATGTACGTCCTGAAATGTATTTTAAAGCAGAATGTTATGATACAGTTACAGAAAAATCAATTAAATATTCAGAGCCAGCAGACCAGACTATAAGGTATGAAGTTAATTTTAACCAGACAATTAATGTAAATACACAGGCAAGAGATGCAATAAGCACAGATATATACCGTACTATTGAATATATAGAGCAGAATATACAGTATCTGGATGAGGCAGAAACTAAAATTGAAGAATGTGAGAAGCTTATAAAGAATACTACTGATGAGGAAGAACTTGCTAAGCTTAATACTTTAAAAATACAGCTTGAAGATGAGAAACAGTTACGTGTTAAAGTCTTGTCAGAGTCATTTGGAATAGGCCTTACAATGATTGACAATGTACAGGTTAAGCTTGATATAGCGGTAGCAGACCTTGGTGCTAAATACAACAGGACACAGCTTACATATGATAAGTTATTAGATACAAGGCTTGATACTGAAGATAAGCTTTCCGAAAATGAGGGTGTAGATTTACCAGATGTATTAATTAACATGACACAGGCAAATAATTTATACCAGGCATCACTTTCAGCGACTTCAAAGATACTTGGCAATTCGCTTTTAAACTATATTTAAAATAAATTATGATGCCCCGTAGTAAAGACGGGGCATTGCAGTTTTGAAACGGAGGCAGCAAATGAAGATTGATACAAAATATTTTGGAGAAATTGAAATAGGGGATGAGAAAGTAATACACTTTGACAATGGTGTATTAGGCTTTGAGGATTATAAGGATTATACAATACTTTATGATATAGATGCAGAAGAAGAACCTTTTTTTTCATGGCTCCAGAGTGTAGAGGAAAAAGCACTTGCATTTCCTATAGTTAATCCATTTAAAGTAGACAAATGTTATAATCCCCAGATAAACGAGGGGATGCTTAAATCTATTGGTGAATGTCCTGATGAAGACCTTGTAGTATTTTTTATGGCTACAATTCCTGAAGATGTGAAAGAAACTTCTGTAAATATGAGAGCGCCTCTTATTATAAATTCTATTTCCAGAAAAGGCATACAGCTTATAACAGAGAGCCCGGAGTATGAGATTAAGCATAAGCTTATAAGACAGGAAGAAGAGTAGATTGGAGGCGGTAATATGTTAGCTCTTGCACGTAAATTAAACCAGTCAATAGTTATAGGCAACAATATTGAAATTACACTCCTTGAAATAAAAGGAGACCAGATAAAAGTAGGTATAAATGCACCAAAATCTGTTCCTATATACCGGAAGGAAATATATGAACAGATACAGGAAGAAAATAAAAAAGCAGCACAGGCAAAAGTGGATATGGGTTCACTTAAAAATCTGTTCCCGGGAAATATTAAGTAATCTACGGAATATGCCGATATAGAGTAAAGATAGATTACTAAAAAGTTATATAAAGGAGTAATAGTATCACACGGAGGTGGTAAAATGTCAATGGAAATTGAAAATTTAGAGATGCCAGTTAAAAGTGTACCAGACAAGGCTGTAGTATCTGTAAAGACAGCGTCAAAACCACAGAAAAGCACCATTGATAATGGAAAGGATTCTAATAGCAGTGATGCTGTGGACAGAAATTTACTAGAATTAGAAAAAGGTAAAACATTGTCAAAGGATACACTTGATTCTGCATTTGCTGGCATGAATTCAAAACTAAAAATGCAGCGTACACGTTGTGAATATGATTATGATGAGGCAACAAACAGGGTGTCAATAAAAGTATATGATAAAGATACTGATGAACTTGTACTAGAAGCCCCTCCAGAAGAGTCTATAGAGGCGCTTAAGAAAACATTGGAGCTGGCAGGCATCATAGTCGATGAGAAATTTTAAAAGATAGGAGTGGTCAGAATGCCAATAAGAATGACAGGTCTTAGTTCAGGAATGGACACAGAGTCCATAATTGCAGCACTTATGTCTGCACAGCGTACTAAGCAGACAAAAGTTGAGAACAAAAGAACAAAACTGGAATGGAAAAAGGAACAGTGGGCATCCTTAAATACAAAGATTTATAATTTCTATACAAACTCTCTTTCAAAGATGAAGATGGCATCTACTTATATGACTAAAGCAGCAACTTCATCCAATAACTCAAAAGTAACTGCAAAAGCTACAACAGCGGCTGCAACAGGTTCATATTCCGTTGTAGTAAAACAGGTTGCATCTGCACAGAAGGTTACAAGTGGAAAGCTTAAAGGTTCAGCAGTAAGGGACGACAAAGGAGAGTTAGTTAAGGACAGTAATGGCAATACAGTTTATAAAGAAGGAAATATAACATCAAACACTAAGCTGGCTGACCTTAAGGATGCAGGATTTGGTGCTGGTACACAGATTAAAGTATCAGCAGGTGACAAGACAGTATTCCTTGGAGTAGATGAAAATACTACCATTAGTGATTTTGTTGGAAAATTAAATGATGCAGGGCTTACCGCTTCATTTGATGAAAAACAGCAGAGATTTTTTATAAGCTCATCTAAGAGTGGTGCAGATAATAAGTTTACAATTACTTCTGCTACTATGAGCAAGGACCAGCAGGATGCTACAAAGGCATTAAAAGACCTTATAGGTTATGACAGCCTTTCAGCAGCTAATAAGAACGCAGCAGACAGTATAATGGCAGGACTGCAGACTGGCAAAAGTGTAGATGATGTTATAGAAAAGCTTACAACATTTGCTAATGATTATTCAGATAAAGAAGCAAAGAGAAAAGCGACAGAATTATATACTGCTGAAGCAAAAGCATCTGTGCTTAATGGTTTTGATGATGAAGTAAGGAAGTCACTTGAGAAAGAAGACGGCTATGCAGTTACAGACGAAGACAGGATAAAATATTTAAAAGATAAAGGTTTTAAATTAGATACTTCTGATGGCAAAACCCAGGCTGATGCACTTAAGGAAGCAAAAGATAAATATGCAGATAAAGAAGCAGAGAAACTGCTTAAAAAAGATGATTATAAGACTAAGATTGAAAATGCAGTTAGCAACGGTCTTACACAAAGTGATATAGATGCAGTAAAAAATAATCTTGATTCAAGTGGTGTGACTCTTGGTGCAGATTCAGACTATATCTTTGATGACCGTATGACCAGGACTCTGGATGTAAATGCCAAAATTGACGCTGCTGCTAAAGATTATTCTGGCAAAATGAACGGTTTCTTAAGCGGTGATAATGCTGGGGATGGAAATGCACTTGCAGCCCTTGGTTTGGAAAAGGTTGATGGCACAGAGCATAAAGAGGATACAACAACTGGTACAGGAATGGCAGTAATTGCTGCTGCTGATACACAAATAGAGTATAATGGTGCAACACTTACAAGTGATACCACTAATATAACAGTAGCAGGACTTGAGCTGAATATAATTTCAAAAACTGCTGAAAATGAAACAATTAATATTTCAGTAACTAATGATTCATCAGGTGTATATGATACAATTAAAGAATTCGTTTCTGAATATAATGCTTTACTTAAAGAAATGAATACATTTTATAATGCTGGCTCTGCAAGTGATTATGAGGTGCTTTCAGATGAAGAAAAAGATGCAATGAGTGAATCCGAAGTTGAGAAGTGGGAAGGAAAGATTAAAGACTCACTTTTAAGACGTGATTCAACTTTAGGTGCAATTGTTTCATCATTTAAGAATAAGATGATGGGTACATATACATCATCAGATGGTAAGAGATATGCATTAAGTTCAATAGGCATTTCAACATCAAAGGATTATAAAGAAGGCGGGCTTTTACATATACTTGGTGATGAAGATGATTCAGAATATGCAGATAAAAAGAACGTACTTAAAAGTATGCTGGATGAAGACCCTGATGCTGTAGTAGGGGTTCTTACAAGCCTCACAGAGTCATTGTATTCTGACCTTCAGAAGAAAATGTCAGCTACCAAGATGAGCAGTGCACTGACATTCTATAATGATAAAGAGATGTCTTCACAGTTATCAGATTATAAAGATGAAATATCTAGATGGCAGAGCAGGCTTGATGAAATGGAAGATAAATACTATAAACAGTTTTCTGCAATGGAGACAGCACTTGCTAATCTCCAGTCACAGCAGAATTCACTGGCAAGCATGTTAGGTGGAGGAAACTAATAACATTATTATTACGTGTTGTCTGTCAAATTACAGACAGTGCTGGTACAGGCGCAGGGATATTGTATATAACAGTATTCCTGCGCTGTAATTCTACAAAGCATAACACATACATGGAGGTTAGTTATGGCAAAATATAGCAATACAAATGCAGCAAACTTTTATAAACAGAACTCTATTAATACAGCATCACCAGCAAGGCTTACACTTATGCTTTATGACGGGGCTGTAAAATTTTGTAATATTGCGCTGGAAGGCATAGACGAAAAAGATATCGCAAAAGCAAATAACAATATTATAAAAGCAGAGAAAATAATAGTTGAGCTGCGTGCCACACTTGATATGAAATATCCAGTAGCAAATGAATTTGACAGGGTATATGATTATATATACAGAAGGCTTGTTGAAGCCAATATGAAAAAAGACAAAGATATATTAAACGAGGCCCTTAAGCATATTAAGACTATGCGTGATACATGGAAAGAAGTAATGAGAATAAATAATGTAAGCTGAGTTTGCTATCCACAACTGCTGGACTTGCTATATACAACATAGCCGTGGAAAGTGACAAGCTGTATTATATACTCATGAACGGTAATATTTGCCAGACAAAATGTATAACGAAAGAACACCAGCCGTATTCATGCATTGTACAGATTGGTAAATTCTGGTGTTCTTGAATATAACAGGAAATGGGGTAAATTATGGATAATATTAATACGTATATATCAGTATTGCATGGTTCACTCCGTAAGAAGCTTGAACTAATAAAGGAAATTTTAGAACTTACAAAAGAGCAGAACAGGGTGTTAAGCAAAGAAGAAGTAGATGTAGACAGCTTTGACAGGCTTGTAAGCCAGAAAGAATTAAAAATTAATGAAGTTCTGGGCATAGATAATGGTTTCCAGTCATTGTTTAATAAAATAAGCGGGCCTGTAAAGGAAAATCCGCAGCAGTACAGGCAGCAGATACTTGAAATGCAGAATTTTATCAGGACAATTACAAGCTTTGGTATTGAAATAGAAAACCTGGAACATAAAAATAAAGAAAAATTTAAAACTTTTGTTGCTTCAAAAAGAAACAGTATAAAAGACTTTAAAGTAAGCAATAAAACAGCAGTGTCATATTATAAAAATATGTCTAACCAGCACAGGGAATGGCAGTCATATTTTGTGGACAGCCGCAAGTAACTTTGTGTTTTTAGCATATATCAGGACTAAAAAAATAATTTTAAAAAAATTATAAAAGTTACTAAAGTTTTTTACCGGCTATCCGATATATATAACAGGTAAAGTAATTGATACCAAATTGTTCGTAAGAACGCTTGCTCCGGTTGATGTGTACGGACTGATACCCTGGGGTAAAAAACAGTAGTTTATTACTAATCTCATGGATGAGATTATAGTTTCAAGGAGGAATTAAATATGATAGTACAGCATAATATGACAGCGTTAAACGCTAACAGGATGTTAGGCATTACAAATGCAACTCTTGCAAAGGGAACAGAGAAATTATCTTCAGGTTACAGAGTTAACCGTGCAGCTGATGATGCAGCAGGTCTTTCTATCAGTGAGAAGATGAGAGGACAGATAAGAGGTCTTAACCAGGCTTCACGTAACGCACAGGATGGTATTTCTCTTATCCAGACAGCTGAAGGTGCTATGAATGAAATCCATTCAGTACTTCAGAGAATGAGGGAACTTACAGTTCAGGCTTCTAACGATACATACGTTACAGCTGACCGTCGTGCTATTGCAAAAGAAGTAAGGGCTCTTACATCAGAAATTACACGTATTGCAACACAGACAGAGTTCAACAAGATGACACTTCTTTCAGGTGGCTTCAAGAGCAAAGTTCTCCAGGTTGGTGCTAATACAAACCAGGTAATTTCATTCAGCATTAGTAAAATGACAGCTGGTGCTTTAGGTGTTTCATCAAAAGTTGTTGCTGGGAAGATGTCTAAAGTTGCTGGAGCTAAAGATGCTGGTAAGCAGATTACAAAACTTATTTCTATTGTAAATAAGGCTATTTCACAGGTTTCAATCCAGAGGTCTGCACTTGGTGCTTTACAGAACAGGTTAGACCATACTGTTGCTAATGCTAATAACATGGCTGAGAACTTACAGTCATCAGAGAGCAAAATCCGTGATGCTAACCTTGCTGATGAGATGGTTTCTTACTCATCATCATCAATTTTACAGCAGGCTGGCCAGTCTATGCTCGCACAGGCAAACCAGGCTACACAGGGTATACTCTCATTACTTGGCTAATTATAGAAACTATAAGTTTGTTAGTATGTCGGATGGAGCTGGCCATAAGGCCAGCTCCATTTTTTTGGAAATTCCGGGATATTTTAATTAAGGAGGCAGTATATGGGTAAACAGAAAGAAATAGTTGAAAAGTCAGTTAAAGAGGTAGAAGAAGTAGTTGAGCTTTTTTACCAGCAGAAATTACAGGAAGCATTAGATAAATTTGAAACTACAATCAGTGGAATGATGACAGCAATAGATACACTTTTTACATTCAGGGCAGAACATGAAGGGTTTGTTTTTGATGAGGTAAAGATTACAAATACATTAAAGGAAGCAATGGAAGCATTACAGAATGGGGATATGGTATTGCTTGCAGATATATTACAATATGACTATTTAGAATATATGCAAGAGGTTTTGGAAAATATGGAATAAATAGTAATTATTGAAAGGAGTTTCTTAATATGGACTGTTTAGAACAGAACATGTCTTTAATGGAGAGGCTTAGGCCAGAGTTATATAAGAAAATAAAAGAAGTATTTGATAGTAGTGAATATTCATATAATAATATAGAAGAAATAGAAACAAGGGATGGAAATAAGGCGCTTATAGTAGAAAAGGATAATACAAAATACAGGCTTAACAGTTTATATAAGCCATTAAAAGAAGCAGAAAAGTGGGCAGACCAGTATGAGTTCCAAAATCTTAGTATTTCTATTATGATGTTTGGCATGGGTAATGCTTTATTTGTAAGAGAAATGTTAAGCAGGCTTAAACCAGATGCAAATGTTTATCTTTTTGAACCTGATTTATCTGTTTTTTTATTTGTTTTAAACAATATTAATATAATAGATATTTTAGAGGACAAAAGAGTTTGCTTGTTTATTAATAATATAAATGAAAAAGAATTTAGTGATTTATTACAAAATGATGTAGACTGGATAACTATGCCAACACAGATAATATGCAATCATCCAGTATATGATAAAATATATGGTGATGAGTTTGTTAGTTTTTTAAAGGTGGTACATAGTGCTAATAAAATGGCAAAAGTAAATATTGATACTGAAAAATATATGTCAATTAAACTTGTAGATAATGCCATTAAGAATTTGCGATATATAAAAGAAAGTAATTATGTTTCAGAATTTATAGGCAGGATTCCAGAAGAACTTCCTGCAATTATTGTAGCTGCTGGCCCTTCACTTGATAAAAATATAGATGAACTTAAAAGAGCAGAGGGAAAGGCATTTATATTTGCCACAGATACCTCTGTAAAATATCTTTTACAGCATAATATTAATTTTGATGCAATTATTACTATAGATGCAAAGAAAGGGATATGGCACCTTAAAGATGAAAGATGCCATAATGTCCCGCTGTTTTGTGTACTCGAAGCAAAAAGTGACCTTATGGATATGCATACAGGACGTAAAATATGGTTCAGGGGTTCTGTATATATGTATGATTTATATAGCAGGTTTGATAAAGAGTTTCCTGGATATAATAGTGGTGGTTCTGTTGCAACAGCAGCATTTTCACTATGTATATCAATGAAATTTAAAAACATTGTGCTTATAGGACAGGACCTTGCATATAGCGGTGGTGTGACACATGCTGGTGGTGTTGTAAAAAATGTACAAGGTGACAAAGAGGGCAGGGAACTTGTTGAAAGTATAGATGGTGGCAAGGTATGGTCAAGGTATGACTGGCTTATATACCTTGAATGGTTCGAGAATTCTATAAGGGATTTAAAGGACATAAATGTTATTGATGCAACAGAAGGAGGGGCACTTATTCATGGCACTGAAGTTATGGCACTTTCAGAAGTAATAGATAAATATTGCAAAGAAGAGTTTTCGTTTAGTGACATGATAGATAAAATGCCATATACGTTTCCAGATGAAGAATATAGAAAAGTCAGGGATAATATAATACATCTTAGAAAAGAATTTAACGATATAAAACAAAAGTCAAAAGAAGGAATAAAAGCAGCAGAAAAGGTTATTAGTATCGTTAATAAAGGGGAGGACAACCCTGTTAATGAAGCAAAGAATTTAAAAAAGGTTGACAAGATTAATAAATTCCTGGCTAAGCAGGATGCCTATAACCTTCTTGATGTTTATATAACCAATTCTGTTTCAAAGGATTTACAGACAGTAAATATGCTTTCAGATGATGAAGATGAAAATATGAAAAAGACATTAGAAATTTCAGTATCTATATATAAAGCATTAATTGAAGCAGTAGACAGCCTTACACCAGTACTAGAGGAAACTCTGGAAAAAGTATAGTGCTACCTATATATTTTATATTGCTGTCTGTAATGCTTAAAACATGGCATGGGGGATTAGTGTGAAAAATATATCTGAGGCAGCAAAAAACGCTGTCTAATATATATTAAATTTCACACAGGAAAAATGCAAAACAACAACATAAATGCTGTAGCATTTTTCATCACTATTTGTGCCGTCTGGAGACGGCATGGGGGATTATTATGATAAGATTATTAGAAGAAGCCAGGGAAATGCTGCATCTTGTAACACAGGCAGTTTATTTTTACAGGAAGCAGGATTATATTAAGGGAAATATGTATACTATGGGACTGACCAGGCATGGAGGGCAGTTTTTTGATTATGCAGAGGAAACAGGTTTTAATGAGGGGATAGAACTTCTGCTTCCTATATGGAAAGAACTGCTTGAGGCTTCAGCAAATGGTAACCAGACATATCTTGCTGATATATATGCTATTAAACTTATACCTGCACTTTTTGATATCCAGTCATGCCTTGTCAGCAGCCTGGACAGCGGGCCTGTAGTTTACTGGGATGATAATATTAATGCTATTAAAGACAGGGACGGTATTCTTTATAATATACTTAAAGATGCTGGAGAAAATGAAACAAGGAATTATATTTTTAGCTGGGCACAGACAGGTGATGCAATTTTAGCTGTTGAAACAGAGCAGTATGGACAAGTACCGCTTGCTTCTTCTGTTAATCCCTGGGAAGAAGCTGTAATATATGGCGATGGATTAAACAGTGCACAGGCAAAGAGATGTGTAATAATAGGGCTGGGGATGGGATATCATGCAAGGTATATAGCCGCTTCATCATATTTTAAAGAAATAATAATACTTGAAAGCGATTTGGAACAGCTTAGAATATGTATGATGTATACTGATATTCAGGGACTTCTTTCAGATAACAGGGTAAAAATAGTATTATGTGGTAAAGCAGAAGATTATGCAAAATGGCTGAAAGAAGATGAGGATAACAGTACAGTATATAAAATATGGTATCCTTCAGTTAAGACTATAGAAGACAGTGCTATACGTGAACTGCTTGAAAATTACTGGGTTAATATAAGTTCTTCTGATAATCTTATCAATGTAATGCTTGATAATTTTGAAAATAACCAGGGACTTGGAGATAAACCATTAGACAGTATAAAAGATAAATTTAAAAATAAAGATATAATAATTACAGGGGCAGGGCCATCACTTGACAACAGTATAGAATATCTGGATAAACTCCAGGGCAGGGATGATGTTATAATTGTCTGTGTAGGGAAGGCGGCTAAAAAACTTATATCTGAAAATATAGTTCCAGGTTTTATTGTGGTAATTGACGCCAAGAAAGGTACAAGGTGGCAGACTGGAGGAATAGAGAATTGTGGTGTACCATTAATATATCTTTCTACAGCGGCACACAGCCTGGTATCAGAATACAGCGGAGAGCGTTATATAGCATACCAGGAGGGTATTGGGCCTTCAAAGGAATATGCAGAAAAAAACAGCCTGGTTTCTTACCAGAGCGGCGGGTCAGTTGCAACATTTGCTATAGATATGGCCATACGTATGGAATGTAAGAGTGTGATTTGTGTTGGACTTGATATGGGCTATTCTGGTGAAAATACACATGCAGAAGGTATAGGGAAAAAAATACAGGACAAGAGAAGCATGCGTAAAGTAAAATCAGTAGACGGAGGGATGGTTTATACAAGCAAGACACTTGATATATATAGAAGATGGATTGAAAGAAGAATAGAAAATATTAATAAAATAAGGTTTATAAATACATCTAATGGTGCAAAAATACATGGAATGGAAGAAAAGAGCCTTAAAGAAGTAGCAGAAAGCTATTGCCAGCAGATAATATATTGTTATGTAGAAGAGCAGGGGGAAGGATTAAATAAATTTGTTGAAGCCCACAATAATGACAGCCTGGTATATATATATTATTCTGTAATTGAAGAATGTGAGGGAAAACTGCTTTACTGCCTTTGTGATATAGCAGATAAGTATGTGAATTCAGATAAAAAACTCTGGTTTGTAACAGACATAAAAGATTTATATGATATTGTACAAAAGCTGTATTCCGCCTTATTTGAAAACATTATATATATTAATACAGAAGAGAGCAAAACATTTGACAGTGGATTAAATATAAGCCAGCTAGTTAAATATTTTCTTGGAATACAGAAAAGCGGTACTGGCTGCTCTTATATGAAACAGTTGTGGAATTTAAAAGATTGTAAAAAAGTAAATGATTATATTAAATTTCTGTGTGAACTAGGAACAGATAATATAGAAAAAGAACAACATATTACTAAATTGTGGCATTGTTTATGTGAACTTTTATTATATGAACAGGAACAATCTGGTTTAAATAATAATTATTATAACCTGGTGATTTATTCAATACTAATGAGTATTAGTAATAATGCAGGTTATACTAATTTATATTTGAAGGAAGTTTTGTTTAATAGCAATGCAAACAATAGAAATATGTATTTTGTATGGAACCAGTTTAAACCAAGGTCTCTTAAAAAACTTGTAAGTTTTGATAAAGAAACGCGTTTATTATGTGATGAATTATATGAAAGGTCATATAGTGGATTTTCAGAAGAATTAAAAGAATATTTTATAAAAATCCCATTAAGCGAAAGGAACAAAAACCTGGTATTAATATTTACAATACAGTTTCTGGAAGATATGCATGCGCCAACGAGAACAGTAAAGGAAAGAGCAAAGGCATTAATAGACTCAGGCAAGGACGTTCTTATAATAAATACGGCAGAACAATATACTACTGATGGTTATATGCTGGTTTATAATTTGTTTGAAGGAGAAGTTTTAGAAAAATATAACAATATATCACAAGTTGATATAGGGGAATATAAAGTGCCATTTCTACAAATACCAGATAACCTTCCTATACAATACCGGATGCAGGTACTGGCGCAAATTATTAATAAAGTAAAGCCATATTATATATTATCAGTTGGTACAGGAAGTATACTTGCTGATTTGTGTGGAAATATTGTTCCATGTGCTTCAATGGCACTTGCATTTTTAACTTTGCCAAAAACAAAAAATAAAATGAAAATACTCGGCAGAAAGCTTAGTGAAGAAGAGAGACAGCTTTATACAGAAGAAGACATTATAGAAAGCAGGTTTACATTTGAATTAAAGCCTCAGAAAAAGAAGTTTTCACGTAAAAAAGCAAGCCTGCCAGAAGATAAGTTTATGCTTGTTGTGGTTGGTATACGGCTGGAGTTTGAAATTACAAAAGATTTTATGGATGTATTATCAAAGGCTTGCCAGGCAGGCTGTTATGTTATATTTGCAGGCGTTATGGATAATTATAAAAGACTTATGCAGGATTATCCTTTTGTATCAGATAATTCATCATTTATAGGATATTGTGATGATATACTTGCACTTATGGAGATATGCGATTTATATGTAAATCCTGACAGGCTTGGAGGAGGTTTTTCTGTAATAGAAGCATTTGCCAAGGGAAAGCCAGGAGTTTACTTAAGCAGGGGTGATGTGTATACAGCAGGTGGGGAGGATTTTGCAGTTGGCAGCTTTGATGACATGGTAGAGCAGATTTTAAAATACAAAGATGATAAAGATTATTATAATCATATGTCTGTAATTGCTAAAAAAAGGTCAGAACTTATGACATCTTCAAAAGAAGCCATAGCAGATATTGACCATCAGATATGCCAGAGAATAGAGGAAAACTATTGGTAAAAAAGCTAAAAGTATAATACAGGCAGGGAGTTCCAGAATGGAGGCAAAGAATTGCAGGATATAAATGGAAATTACTACAATAAAGTAGTATATTGTTATGTTGAGGAACAGAAAGATGGACTGGATAGTTTAATAGCAAAATATAATGATGAAAGTATTATACATATTGTTTCGTCAGTTATTGAAAGCTGTGAGAGTAAGTATATTTACTGCCTGTGTGATATAATAACGAATTTTATAGAAGAAAATAAAGAAACAGGTACAGAATTTTTGTTTGTAACAGATGTAGAAGATTTGTATAATATTGTAAAAAAACTGTATTTTGCTTTATTTAATGATATCATATATATTGAACAAGGAAATACAAAAAAATTTGATAACGGGCTTGAAATGGATGAGTTTGTTAACTATTTTTTAAGTGTACAGAGAAGTATACTTAATGCCTCTTTTATGAGGCAGTTATGGGATTTAAAAGAATGTGGTGATATAGATAAATTTTCAAATTTTTTATATGAACTTGACAGGCTGGAGATAAAGAAGGATAACTTTTTAAGTATACAATGGTGTTGTTTGTGTGGGATTTTATTATATGGACTTGGAGACAAAATATCAGAAGACAGGTATATTAATTATAAACTTGCTGTGTATTCTATACTTATGGTATTAAGTCATAAATCTTATTATACAAATGCATATTTAAAAGAAGTATTAGAAAGTAATAATATCAAGGCAGATAATATGTATTTTGTCTGGTACCAGTTTAAGCGTATGATGCTTAAAAAAGTTATTGTATCTGATGAAGAAACCAAAGTTTTGCAAGATGAAATATATAAAAAAACATACCAGTTTTTTGTAAAGGGATTAGATAAATACCTGGATAAAATTCCACTGGAAGAAAGAAATAAAAACCTTGTAATGATTACTACTATACAGTTTTTGAATGAAACACATGCACCAACAAAGACTGTTTTAGAAAGAGCGAAAACACTAAAAAAACTAGGTAAAGATGTTGTAATTGTAAATACATCTGAACAGTATATTATAAAAGGATATGTGCCAATGTATAGTGCAGGTTTTGGCAGAACCCTTGAAGAATATAATAATATTAATGAGATTAAGCTTGGAGAAGACAGGTTTCCATTTATGCAGATGCCAGAAGACTCTCCTGTTGGATACCGGATGCAAGTTCTTTCGGAGCTGGTTGCAAAATATAAACCATATTATATTTTATCAATAGGTACAGGAAGTATACTTGCTGATTTGTGTGGAAATATTGTTCCATGCGCATCAATGGCACTTGCATTTTCAACTCTGCCAAAAACTATGAATAAAATAAAAATTCTTGGCAGGAAGCTTTCTGAAGAGGAGAAAGAACATTATACCAGAGATGGTATTGATATAATAGAAAGTAAGTTTACATTTGAATTAAAGCCACAGAAAAAGAAGTTTTCGCGTAAGGAGAAAAACCTTCCAGAAAATAAATTTTTACTTGTAGTAGTTGGCATACGTCTTGAATTTGAGATAGATAGTAAATTTATGGATATGTTGTCTTATGTATGTAGCAAAGGATGCCATGTTGTTTTTGCAGGAATTATGGATAATTATAGCAGCTTAATGGAGCAATACCCTGTAGTATCTGCTAATTCATCATTTATAGGATATTGTGATGATATACTTGCCCTTATGGAAATATGTGATTTATATGTAAATCCTGACAGGCTTGGAGGAGGTTTTTCTATAATAGAAGCATTTGCCAAGGGAAAGCCAGGAGTTTATCTAAACAGGGGTGATGTTTATACAGCAGGTGGCGTGGAATTTGCTGTTGGCAGTTTTGATGAAATGGCAGAACAGATTTTTAAATATAAAGATGATAAAGAATATTATAATACTATGGCAGGGCTTGCTAAAGAGAGGTCAGTACTTATGACATCTTCTAAAAAAGCTATAGAAGCTATTGACAGGCAGATTTGCCGGTTAGTAGAAGAGAAATACTGGTAAAACAGGATATAGTGTTATTGGGGTATACAAAAATATATAAGGAGAAAATATATGGGTGAAGTGCTTGCAATTATACCTGCACGTAGTGGTTCTAAAAGTGTAAAAGATAAAAATATAAGGTTAATTAACGGAATACCAATGATTGCATACTCTATAAAACATGCATTGCAGGCGAAATGTATAGACAGGGTTATTGTAAGTACAGACAGCAGCCAGTATGCAGAAATAGCAAGGGAGTATGGGGCAGAAACACCATTTTTAAGGCCAGCAGAATATGCAGCAGATACATCACTTGATATAGATGTATTCAGACATGCTCTAATGTATCTGGCAGAAAATGAAGGATACTATCCAGAACTAGTAGTACAATTGCGGCCAACATATCCTGTACGCAGGATTAGTGATATTGAAAGTATGGTCAGGTATATGAGAGATAACCCTGGTACAGACTCTATGCGGTGTATTGCACCAGCAAAGGAAATTGCATATAAAATGTGGTTTAAAGACAGCAATAATTTATTAACGCCTGTTATGACAGATATTCCAGAGTGTTATAATATGCCACGCCAGCAGCTTCCAAAGATTTATTACCAGAATGCGTGTATAGATGTTATAAGAACAGATGTTATTTTAAAACAGAACTCAATGTCAGGCAAGATAATAGCTGGTTATGAAATGGATGAGAATTTTGACATTGATACAGAGGAAGAATTCCTGGCGGCAGAAAAATATATAACAGAACATGGTATATAATTATACTGTTATCCAGACAGTACAGGAATTTCCTGGTACCAGGCTTTTATTTAATGCACAGTGTGCTGGAATGTGGTAGAATAAAGAATATACTATTTACAACAAACATTTATAATAACTGGTTATATATTGTAGCTGGCCAGATTTATAAATAAATGTTTAGACATTTTACGGTATCATGGAGGGTTAGTAAATGAGCAGGATATTTGATGATTTATTTATATTTGAGATGGCGAACAGCCACCAGGGTGATGTGGAACATGGTAAGGATATAATCCATGAGATGAGTAAAATTGCAAGGAAATATAATATAAAAGCGGCTGTTAAACTACAGTACCGTAACCTTGATAATTTTATCCATCCTGATTATAAGGGCAGAAGTGACGTAAACCATATACCAAGGTTTGAGAGTACAAGGCTTACATATGACCAGTTCAGTGAACTTGTTGCAGAAATACGCAGTGAAGGCATGATTGCAATGAGTACCCCTTTTGATGAAGATGGTGTGGAATGGTGTATGGACCAGGGACTTGATATTATTAAAATTGCAAGCTGTAGTTCATTAGACTGGCCGTTGCTTGAAAAGGCAGCCTCAACACATAAACCTTTGATTATTTCAGTTGGTGGCAGGACAATATCGGATATAGACAAACTGTACAATTATTTTACACATAGAAAATGTGAATTTGCATTTATGCACTGTATAGCTGAATACCCAGCACCAGTTGAAAGATTACAGTTAGATTTTATTGACAAATTAAGAAGGCGTTATCCTCATAATGCCATAGGTTATTCAGGCCATGAAGACCCGGATAACAATATTATTCCAATGATGGCGATAGCTAAGGGTGCAAAACTGCTGGAGCGCCATGTAGGGCTTCCTACAGAAACAATTAAGCTTAATGCATATTCAATGACACCAGGACAGGCTGCCAAATGGGTAAGTTCAGTTCTTGAAGCAAAAGAGATATGCAGCATGAAGAAAGAAACAGAGCGTTACATAAGCCAGGAAGAAATTGACTCTTTAAATTCCCTTATGAGAGGTGTTTATCTTAAACATGATGTAGAAGAGGGGCAGGAACTTAAAAGGGAAGATGTATTTTTTGCTATGCCAAACCATGACCGCCAGATGACAAGTGGTGAATTTTATGAAGGTGTTGTAGCAAGCAGGGCATATAAGGAGAATGAGGAACTGCATGAAAGAAAGCCAGTAACTGATATTAACCTTGCAAGAAGCGTAATACATGATGTTAAGGGTATGCTTTATGAAGCAAATATTTACCTGGGTGAAAGTTTTGAAGCGGAACTTTCACACCACTATGGCATGAAACATTTCAGGCAGTTTGGGGCGGTTATAATAAGCATTGTAAACCGTGAATACTGCAAGAAACTTATTGCAGTCCTTCCAGGCCAGAAACATCCTGTACATATGCATAAAGTAAAAGAGGAAACATTCCAGCTTCTTTATGGTGACTTACAAGTTGAGATAGAGGGAAAAGTTTTTGACCTGAAACCTGGGGATATCCAGACAGTTATGCGTGGGGAAAAGCATGCATTTACATCAAGGACAGGGGCAGTATTTGAGGAAATTTCGACAACACATGTAAAGAATGATTCATACTATGATGACCCGCAGATAGACAAGCTTGATTTAATGGACAGGAAAACTAAAGTTTACAAATGGTAAGTAATAAAACAAAGTAATATTTATTAGATAAAGGTATATGAAATTAATTATTTCATATACCTTTTTTGATATGCATATATATGCAATGGTTATTTTACAGGTTATAAAAATACTTTACATTATGTATTCTGATTTAAAATTTAACTAAGATAATATTTGCAAAAAAACAGATATAAATTCAAATTTAGTATTGATTTTTACTTAGAATATATTTATAATATATATTAATAAGGAAGCTCAACATTAATTGTATGGTGCAATTGATACATTTATATAATTAATATAATAATTATAGTATTTTGGAAGGAGAAAGATTTATGGCTAGACAGAAGACAGGAAATTCAAACCTGACAAAACGTGATTTAGAAGTTATGACTATACTCTGGTCTGGTGAAGGTCCTAAAACAGCATCATTAATTGTAAAGGATAATCCAGACCTTACAATGAATACGGTACAGGCTGTACTTAGGAAACTTTTAAAAGATAAATTAATTAAAGTAGCTGATATTGTATATAGTGGCACAGTATTAACACGTAGTTATGAACCAGTGATTTCGCAAGAGAAATTCTGGCTTCAGAAACTTGTTGCAGATTATCGGGAAATTAGCAGCAAGGTTTCAAAAGCAGATATTGTAGCTGCATTATTAGATACCATAAAGGATACAGAAAAGATTAAAGAAGATATTTCAGAAATAGATGATGTACTGGACAGTTATAAGAAAAAATATTTATAATATACAATTTTAAAGGAAGATACTACATATGTTAAATTTTAGCTTTGCCAGTTTAATAATGGCAATAGTTACAAGTAATTTATTTATAATTGTTTTAACCCTTATTTTTATAAACCAGTCTGTTATGCGTGAATTTGGTTTTTCACTTCTAGGCATGATATGTACACTTATTATTATCCGTATGCTGTTTCCATTTGAATTTGCACATATGACTAAAAATATTAATCTTCCCTGGGCAGCTTCAAAGCTATTTTCTTTTATAAGGCATCCACGGATTCCAATATTAGGATATAGCTGTTCATTTTGGGACATTTTTGTAATAATATGGGGCATTGGCTTTTTAGTTTTATTTTACCAATATATGTCATCAATAAAAGATACATATAATTTTATTCGTAAATATGGTGTTAATATAACAGACAGTCCTGGTTATAAGGCTGCTCTTTGTAAAACGGTTGATAATAAAAAACTGCAGGACAGGATAACCATACTACAGCTTCCGTTAATACACAGTCCTGCAGTATTCAGATACCATCTGCATTATTATATATTAATACCAGATGGTCTTCCGTTGGATGAAGAGGAACAGGAATTTATTTTCAGGCATGAGGTTTCACATATACTGCACCATGATATTACATTGAAATTTTTACTGCAAGTAATATGTTTATTTTACTGGTGGAACCCGTTCTGCTATATGCTTAAAAAACGTAGCAGCCTGCTTTTTGAACTGCGTGTGGACTCTTCTGTTGTTTCAAAGGGTGATGAACAGACAAGACAGTATATAGGATGTCTTATAAAAGTGTCAAAACACAGCATTGCTGGGAACAGTGGTATAAGTATGCCATCTGCGATTAAGTTTTCATTAAAAATGGAGTCAGATACTTTTATAAGGGTTTGTTTTCTTTTAGAAAATAAAAAAATGAGAAACAAAATTTTAACAAGGTTAATTTCACTGCCATTATGTATTATTTATATATTTTCATTTATATTTATTTTTGAAGGTTATTATATTAGTCCAAGTAATATGGAATACAGCCAGGAGGTAACTTCTGAAAATACATATTTTGTTAAGAATAAAGATAATACATATGATGTTTATTTTTATGGCAAACACATTGATACAGCCAGTTCCCTGGATTATTATCCAGATGACTGTAAAATATATTTATCATTAAAGGAGGCAAAGAAAAATGAAGAAAACTAAACTTTTTCTAGCTTGTGTTGCAACGTTGTCAATGATGGCTGTTACTGTACCCGTTTGTGCAGAGGCACAGGAGGCATGCCAGGGTGTTACATCTGAAGTAACAGCAGTTTCTACTGGTAATAATGCAGAGGTACGCAAGGCTAACATTTACTGGCGTTATTATGAACTTAATGGAAGGGTATATAAACGTCTCTACGATTATGACAAAGACGTATGGGTAGGCGACTGGATTCTTGTTAAGTAATTACAAGCTGGAAAATACTGTTTTGCCTGTTTTTCCTAGATAACAGGCAGGGCAGGTTATGTAAGAAATTCCCCTGGATATAATATCCAGGGGAATTTCATTTAATCTTATATAAACATTTATTATCTTATATTTTTTAATATTTCTGATGGTATTTCAAATTTTGTACTATCTGTACACATTGGTGCTGTTTTGTTTTACTAGTCAATTTGGAAACGGCTAATCAGACTGTTAAGGGTTCTTGCCTGGCTGGAAAGTTCATTAGAAACTGCTGCACTTTCACCAGCGGTATCAGAATTCGCCTGTATAACTTTAGATACTTCTTTTATTCTGTTTTCTACAGAAACAATCATTTCGGACTGCTGGACACTGGCGAGTGAGATTTCGTCCATAAGTACTTTTATAGACTGGATGCAGTCATTAATAACTTGCATAGCAGAAATTGCAAGGTCTGAAGATTCAGTGCCTGTTTTGGCATCATTAACAGAGCGGTTTATTAATTCAGTTGTATTCCTTGCTGCTTCTGCAGATTTTGAAGCAAGGTTCCTGACTTCACCAGATACAACAGAAAACCCTTTTCCAGCTTCACCAGCCCGGGCGGCTTCAACAGAAGCATTTAGTGCAAGTATATTTGTCTGGAATGCAATATCTTCAATTGTTTTTATAATACTGCTAATCTGCGCTGATGACTGGTCAATATTCCTTGTTGCGGCGGCAAGCTGTTCCATTTTAGTATCCGCTTCAGAAGCATAGCCTGCTGCTTTGCCAACCAGGCGGCTGGCATTGCTGCACCGGACTATACTGTCCTGGATTTGGACAGTTATATCAGTGATATTAGAAACAAGCCCGTCAATAGAAGATTTTTGCTGTACAGTACCACGGGATAGTGCCTGTGCCCCTGCTGATACCTGGTTCGCCCCATTATCTACCTGGCTGGCAATATGGGAAATATCCCTCATTACATCTACAAGGTTTTCACGGATGCTTTTAAGGCTTCCTGCCAGTACTTTGAAATCACCAATATAGTAATCTTCATTTTTAACGACATCAACAGAAATATTGCCATCTGCCATTTCGCCTAAAATCCTGCCAATATCTTCAATTGTCCTTCTTAGATATTCACAGACACTGTTAATTGTCTGTGCAATCATGCCGATTTCATCTTTTCTGCCGTAAAAAGGTGCTAGTTCCTGGCCTGCCGAGAGCTCCAGGTTGCCAAGACGGTGTATGGCGCTTTCTATAGCCATAAGCTCTTTGCTTTCACGGTACAGGCTTAACAATATTACAAGAATAATAACTGCTGTTACTGCTGCACAAAAAATACCTACTGTCACACGTACTGTATCAACTTTTCCATATACTTCATCCACATTATCATGTACCATAAAGACCCAGTTCCTGTCTTTTAGATATTTGTAGACGACAAGCTGTTCCGTACCATTTTTATTTTTATATGAATATGTATCAGCATTTGTATTTCCATTTTTCTTAATCCTGCGTAATATTTCCTTGTAACCTTTATCATCTGTTTATGTATTTAATAATTCTTCATCCTGGTGGTACAAGTATTTTCCAGTTTCAACATTAAGAAATACATATTCATTATTAGGAAGTCCTTTAATATCCAAATTCAGCAGCGCATCCATTAACTGGCTGGCATATACACCCGCACCAACATAGCCAATACATTTATTATTAGTAAAAAGTGGATAATACATAGATATAATCATACTTCCAGTTCCAGGGGATTTCATAATCCCAAGGTTAGTAAGCTGTGGCTGTGCCAGTACTGTATTATTGAATTCATCAAGTGACTGGCCGGAACGGGTCGTTATCCCGATAGCTTCTTGTGAGGTATGTGTCAGTACATATGTGTCAGGAGTACTAATATATAATCCCTCAAATATTCCTTTGACAGAAGCAAAATCTTCTGTATATTTTTGTCCTCTTTTTAAAAGTTCTGGATTTTCTGGATGTGTAAGAAGGCTGCGCACTTCATTTCCCAATGCAAAAGCCGTTATATATTCTTCTGCTGAAGAGACATAATCATTTATAATAGAAGCTCTGGACTCTACAGCATCAATCATCTGGTTAGTAATATCTTTCTCAACCATAGAAGCAACGCGGCTTGATACAGTGAACCATAGCATCAGCATGCCTGTAACAGTGATTGCTGTAGTAATAATGCCTATACGGGTAGCTAATTTCCTGTTCATTAGAAGTTTCATAAAAATCCCCCTGCAAAAAATAATTTAAGATTTGTCAACTCTGGACTTTCTTCTGTGACAGCAGAGCATAACTAAATTTTTATTTTGTAGATAATTTTAACACGGTATGCCACGTTTTTCAAGAGCAGCATTTTTATATATTTTATATTAGCATAATGTTTTATTTATTTGGGGCAGGCAGCAATACAGCCTTTTAATATATAAAAACACTATTTTTATGAAAAAGCGGGTGTTACAAATTGTGCTTATATGTTATAGTAATAATAACAGGAAAGAGGAAAATACATGGAAAACATAAAGATACAGTGGCATCCAGGTTTTGTTGCTGCAATTGACATGGAGTTAAGGGAAGACAGGGAAATACTGGAACTTGAAAGTGAGCATAATCTTAACAGGAAGCCGTTAGAAATAGACCTGCTGGTAATAAAGAAAGAACCAGATACAGAAATACATAATGAGATAGGGAAGCTTTTCAAAGGACATAATATAATGGAATATAAATCACCAGCAGATATTCTTAATATTAATATCTTTTATAAAGTAACAGGATATGCCTGTCTGTATAAATCATATGAAAGTACAGAAGACAGGATAAAAGCTGATGATGTCACAATATCCATTGTAAGGGAAACAAAACCAGAAAAACTTTTTAAATATTTTAAAGACAATTGTATGGAAGTAACAATGCCATATAAAGGGATATATTATATAAAAGGGATATCACCATTTCCAGCACAGATAATTGTTACAAAAGAACTGGAGCAGGACGGACATGTGTGGCTTAAAGCTCTTACAGATAAAATGGAAAAACCAGACATGGAAAAGCTTATAGAAAGGTCTGGAGAGATTTCCAGTGAACATGAAAGGGAGCTTGTGGAATCCATACTTGAAGTAACTTTAAATGCTAACAAAAGCTTAATTGAAGAAATGATGGGGGATGTTAAAATGGGTGAAATGATATTAAAAATAGTACAGCCTTTAATACTAGAGAGGGAAAAAAGGGCTAAAACAGAAGGCATTGAGGAAGGTAAAATAATTGGTGCAATAGAAGTTCTCCGTAGTTTTAACAGTAATGACGAAATTAAGAAAATAATCATGGAAAAATACCATCTTACAGAAAATGATGCTGAAAAATATTTACAATAATACCTTTTATTGAAAAATAGAAAAAGACAACAGATGGACTTATTAACGGTTATAAGGTGGGAAACATAAAAGAAAATTAAAAAGACTTTCTGGATTGTATATGGTTATCCAGAAGGTTTTTTTGATTATAGTATATTAATTATGGTATATTATATAGTAATATTATTTTAAAAAAATATATATGAATGAAACCAGATGAGGAAGAACAGCCGGCAGGCAATTTGTGGACGGAGGCATATTGACTATCTGAAACAGTACTGAAAGGTTACATACACTAATCTTCTCACAAGCAGCACCCCTAATGCTTACCTTGTATTAAAATTAAAATACTAAAATAATGAAAATACTAAAACTAGGATATTGCATTACTATAGTTTGATATTGCTTTATTTTTTATGGGCTATCTGGTATACTGTTTATAAATGTAATAACATTATGAAAATTTTAATATGGACGGAGGCGTTTATGCAACAGGTATTGCTTTATCATGGAAGCGGGGAAATGGTCATGTTTCCAGAAATACGTAAGACAAGATATACAAAAGATTTTTCATGGGGGTTTTATTGTACAAGAAGTTATGGTCAGGCATGCAGATGGGCAAGACGTAAGAATAAGGCAGGTGTTGTTAATATATATTCATATATAGAAGACAGTACGTTGAAAATATTAAAGTTTAATAAAATGAACGATGAATGGCTTGATTTTATTGGAAAATGCAGGGGAGGTTATATCCATAACTATGACATTGTGGAAGGTCCTATGGCTGATGATACAATCTGGAATTTTGTAAATGATTTTCTTGAAGGAAATATCAACAGAAAAGTGTTCTGGGATTATGCAGAGTTTAAATATCCTACAAACCAGATTAGTTTCCACTCTATAAGGGCACTGGACTGCCTGTGTTATGAAAGGAGTGAACAGACAAATGGATAATAAAAAGAAAGATGATGTTTTTTATGTATGTACCCTTATTGAATTTATTGCAAGAAAAACTAAAAACCACCGTAAGGATGTGGCAGGCAGGTTTACAAAGGAAGCAATAGAACACCAGTTAGATGTGGCAGATTTAAACCACTGTCTGAGTTTTGAACAGGTATCAGATGAACTTATTGAGGAATATGGTATAACATACGGAACTTTTGATACAGTAAGTACTTGTAAATACAATGTACCATCTGTTACTTCAATAGGAAGGGTATACCAGCGGCTTGTTTTGTCTGTAGCTGGTCTTGATAATGCAGCACAAGGGATTTTAGATGTGTTTTCATCTTTTATAAGTGATGAAATATCAAATTTTAATACAAATGTATATTATAGTAATCCAGATTATTTGCGTTGCTGTTATGAAGATGGGTATCTGCTGGATTAGTTTATAAAATACTAGAACAAACTTGTTATATAGTTTAATTCTTTTTATAAGGTTATTATATTTAATAAAAATGAAACTTATATAATACAGAAAGAGGTGGTTATTAGACATTAGAAAGAAAAGAGGCATTGCAGCTTTTGGAAAAAATGCCAGAGGATAAGATAAAATTAATTATACAATATATACAAAAAATAGAAATTACATCTGAAAAAAATGATTCCCAGGTTAATGACAGCCTTAATGAGTTAAAAGAACTACAGGAATTATCTGGCAGGCTTCCAGGCGGATTTGGACCCACTTTAGTTACAAATTAACACCATTTTTATCCATTTAATGCCATTTCCAATATAACCCACAGGCAAAACAAAAACCACCAGAACGCCCTTTTTACAAGGCTTCTGGTGGTTTTCCATTAGCAGGGGTGGAAGGAATCGAACCATCCTCTGGAGTTTTGGAGCTTCTTTAGTATAATAGGATAAAGCATTGTATTTTCTTGTTTTATTAAAATAAAAACAAAGTTTAAACCACTTTTTAAACCACTTTCTATTTTTAGAATTTATGATGTTTATTTGTCACTATAATGTCCCCTGCAATGTGCAATATAAATCCTGCCATTTTCTATATGGTAAACAAGACGGTCTTTTTCATTAATCTGCCTGCTATATTCTCCATGAAGATTACCTTTTAATGGCTCAGGATTTCCTATACCATGTATACAGCCATTACATTCAATATCTTTGATAAGCTGGTTAATGCGTTTCAAAGTTTTCTTGTCCTGGGACTGCCAGTAAAGGTAGTCATTCCAGGCATCATCAGACCAAATTTTTTCACTCATTACCATTATCCTCAATCAGTTCATGCACTTGTCCTTTTCCTTCCTTTAGTTCATGTATGGATTTCATTAAGTAAGCCTGGTTTTCTTCACTGTAAAACGGGTCTGGTGTCTGTGCAATTTCAAATGGTATACGGTTTTCACGCAAGACAGCTTTTACAAAAAGGTTTATAGCAGTAGATGCGCTCAAGCCAACGTTTTCACAAAAATGGTCAAATGCTGCTTTATCAGCAGAATCAAGCCTTGCTGAAATAGTAGACTGTGCCATTAAAATTACCTCCTTTTTAAGCAGTTTGTTACTTTGCTATCTATTATAACATAGTATTGTGCATAATGCAATAAAATGTAATACAAATGCGTTTTATAAGTTGTAGATAGTATGAAGGGAGAGCATTAATAAAAATAACTGCTGTTTTCAATAAATTGTATTAATGCTTCTCTTGTAATCCTGTATCTTCCCTTAATCATAAAATAGTCTATTTGTCTGGTTTGTAATAATTCCAGTGCAGTATTTTTAGAAATTTTTAAAATATCTTGTAAATCTTTTCTTGTCATAACAGGTGGTATATTAGAATAGATTGTTTTCATTATTAAAATATCCTTTCTTTATTTAGTTGTTAATGGATTGTTTCATATAAATATGGTTTTGGATGGATTATACAAAGATAGTATAAGGAATATTATAGAAAACAAAAAATGTACAAGCTTTATAAATTTGATTATGTTTAAGTATTATTATTTCAAGAAAATATTTTTTTATTTGAAAAAAATCCAGATACCATACTGTATATATTACATAGCCGTATCTGGAATAGTTTTTAATATATAATTGTGTCCAAAAACTGTTCAAGTGCTTTTTTCTGTTCAGGGGTAAGTTTAAATATTTTACCTATTAATGGGTCATTTTTAAATTGTTCAGGCAAATCATCATCAAAGAAATCTTTAAGTGATATATTTAGTGCTTCGCATATATAAGAAAGCACTTCTATAGTAGGGTTTTTATTGCCAAGTTCAACATCTCTGAGATAACTTTGTGATATTCCTGCAAGATTGGCAAGTTTATTTACAGAATAATTTTTCTGCGTCCTGAAATATGTAATTCTCTTTCCTGTTTCCATATAACCACCTCTTTCTATAGAGATAGGATATCAGACCTGGTGTAAAAATCTAACATCTATAAAGAATGGGTAATATATTTAAAAATATTAATATAACTT
>CAJTRU010000013.1:60751-62001 GCA_910579085.1 uncultured Lachnospiraceae bacterium
CTTGAAAAAATATATAAATACTATTCAGAACAGATATTTTTCTGATGAATTAAAAAATATTTTAATACTTATAGATATTGACATATATATTTATAAATATTATAATATAAATGTATTTATTCAAAGCTAAGTAATTCAAAATTTTCTTAATTAGATAAAATATTTTTATGAATGTGAGGTGTAAATTATGAGTCATTATGTTACAGTAGAAATTGTTTGTCCATGTGGCAGGCTGTTGATGACAAGAAATAATAATGCAGAAAGTAATAGTGTAACTTCTGGGAGCAAACGTTGTCCAAGCTGCAAAAGAGAGGTAAGTTACCAGGTAATAGGTGACCACGCACGTACAAGTTACAAAAATTAAATAGGTTATAAGTTATAAATAGAAATACAAAGATTTCCGTTTTCTACATCTGATACTTAGCGTTGTAATAATAACATTATAAGTGAAGTTTTTTAGACTTCAATAGTATATTAGATTGAAATTATAAATGATTATAAGCCAACAAAAAACGCAGACTAATAATCATTATGATTTCAATCTGGCTATTTGTGCCGCTTAAAGGTGGTATGGGGGATTTTTATGTTAAATTTGCAGATTTTATATGTTATATAATTAAATAAAGTATAGTTATATAATACATAAACCTGTATGAAAGCTGGATAGGAGGGGGCTGGATAATATATTAGTTATTAAAATAATAGTAGAAATTATATTACTTTTTTCTATTTTTCTTATTTGTAATGCAGCAATAGAAAATAAACCTAATAGAAAACGGTTATATAAAGTAATAGAGGGAATTGCTTATATGCTTACGGCATGGCTTTCTTGTTTTATTGTTGCAGATTGGGGAAAAAGCATATATCTTTATATAATATTTGGTTTTATTTCTTCTTTTGGTTCTTTTTTATCAGCAATAAATACAAATCTGAGAAATATGTATATGGCAATATTATTTTATTCGGTTTTGTTATATTTTGCATATGATTTCTGGTTTAGCCATAAGGTTATTTCAATTATTTTGCTGATTTATGCAATAGCAGGAATAATTGGAAGTATAAATGAAGGTATTACATATATGAAATCTGGCATTGATCCAGATATGCTTGAAGAAAAGGATGCTAAAAGAATATCAAAATTCAAATTATTAAAATATGCACTTAAATTATGGAAAATGAGTAAATGATTAAGTTTATAATAATATAATTATATACTAGTCATATTAAATATTATAAATACTATTAAGAGA